>JAUXIJ010000077.1 GCA_030621085.1 Candidatus Cloacimonadota bacterium
GCATTAAAAATATTATTTTCTTATTCAATAACATATTACACTCCAATTATTAATTCATTCTTTAAAAATTTATACAATAACTTTTCATTCTACTTGAAGTAAATAAAAGCATGTTGTAGTTAATAAACCTCTAAGATAAGGAATAACTGATATTATTTTAAACTGTTCTCTCGGTTTAAAACCAAATTTTATTTCGTAATTTGGATTAATTAAATAGAATTTACGCTTAATAATTTTAATATTTAGATTTTTTACTATTTTTTCAAATCTTTCAATTGTAATGTAAGTTTCTTTTATTTCAAGAAGATGCTCTATTTTCTTTTTATTTTCTGCAAATAGTTTTAATATTCCTTTATAAAGGAAATTAGGAAATAAATGTATATATGGCATTAGAGATACTATTTTATTATCACACATCTGTTGATGCCCACCCCAAGGCATTTGCCATGGAGGAAAAGCAATAAATATGTGCCCATTTTTATTTGATATTTGTTTTAATATACTTATTAATTTTTCCTGTTTGTTTATATGTTCGATAGTATCCTTCAAGATAATAAGATCAAAATTTTTCATGTTTTTAGGACTAACCTCAAAAATATCACTTAGAATGAACTGGAAATTACGTAAACTGCTTAATTCTGAAAAGTATTTATTTGCATTTTTTATTTTATTTTCCGAAAGGTCAATGCCTGTAATATGGCATCCCAACTCGTAAAAAACTTTTAAGATACCGCCTTCACCACATCCTATTTCAAGAACTTTCATCTTGTCTGTAAGTATTAATTTATCCTCAATAAAAGGAATAATGTATTTTTTTGTGTTTTGATATTGTTGTTCAAAATATTTTTTCCGGTCTTTGTGAAAATTAAAAGCCATTTAATAATACTCCTATTATTGATCAAAACAATTAACTATTTTATTCTTTGATTTCTCTGCAAGTTCTTTTAGTTTCTTTATCATATCCGTTTTTTCCCAGGTGAACTCAGGTAGTTCACGACCAAAATGTCCATAGGCTGCTGTTTTTCGATAAATAGGACGTTTTAGTTTGAGATGATCGATAATTCCCTTTGGTGTGAGGGGGAAAGCTTTGCGTACAATATCATTCAATTTACCATCTTCCAATGTTCCTGTACCAAACGTACGCACCATTACGGAAACAGGTTCTGCCACACCGATGGCATAAGCGATCTGTACTTCACATTCTTTAGCAAGTTTAACAGCAACTATATTTTTGGCAATATAACGAGCCATGTATGAAGCACTTCTATCTACTTTGGATGAATCTTTCCCGGAAAATGCTCCACCACCATGACTACCCTTTCCCCCATAAGTATCAACAATTATTTTTCTACCGGTAAGACCTGTATCAGCTTGCGGACCACCAGTTACAAAACGACCTGTCGGATTAACAAGTATTTTAGTTTTCTCATCCAGCAGTTCGGAAGTAATAATGGGCTTTATAACATGTTCCAGAATATCCTTCTCGATTTGGTCGTGATTCACTTCGGGATGATGCTGGGTAGATACTACTATAGCTTCTATTCTTACCGGTTGCTTATCAAAATATTCCACAGTGACCTGTGTTTTTCCATCGGGTCGCAGGTAGTTTATGATATTATCTTTTCTTACCTCTGCCAGCCTTTGAGAAAGCTTATGAGCCAGAGAAATTGGCATTGGCATTAATTCTTTGGTTTCATTACATGCATATCCGAACATCATTCCCTGATCGCCTGCACCTTGAGCATGACTATTTGTCTCGTCTATACCTATCGCAATATCTTTGGATTGATTATCGATCGTAGTTATTACAGCGCAGGTTTTATAACATATTCCATAATCTACATTAGTATAACCAATATCCTTGATAGTTTTACGAACGATTCCCGGAATATCCACATAGCAGGTTGTAGTTATTTCCCCTCCAACCACAGCCATACCAGTTGTTAGAAAAGTTTCACAAGCTACGCGTCCATCAGGATCCTGCTCCAGTATTGCATCCAATATGGCATCCGAAATCTGGTCAGCCATTTTATCAGGATGACCTTCCGTAACAGATTCAGATGTAAATAAATATTTACCTTTCAACATATTTAATCCTCTTATAGTATTTTCTTTTTCAAATAATCAATAAATTCTATACTCGTTGGATTCACACCTCGTAATATACCCAGATAAAAACTGATCATATCACCCAGATAAATAAGAGAAAAAATCTCTTCCACCAAAGAAGAACCCTCTGTAAAATATTCAAGGAAATCGATATCAGATCGTCGCAGGATATCTCTGAAAGCATTAATCCTTTTTTGATACTTCGATGCTTCTTTGAATTTGCTTAAAATTATAGGAATGAATTTTTCTTTGAAATCATCTGCTTCCCAACCTTCAATTTCATTATGGTTCATTTCGGGGAAAGTATGATGGAAAGCAGGATATTTGGCATTTTCGTTAAACTGGCATTTCCACCTGTATCCCAACGGTGCAAGCTGGGGATTTGAAGTATAAATAATAGGAATTTTACCTTCTATCTTGCCGGCAGCGAACTTGGCAATGTTCATTTCCTCCGGTACTGTATCAGCGATCGCTCCTGCTTTTTTTACCAGGTTTGCTATTACAGACCTAACCTGCTTTGTGTGGTCTGGAATGATATTAAAGGTCTCCAGTATCTTCATTAGAGAAAAAAATAAATACCCAATTGCACTTCGTGGCGGTAAGCCCGATGGCAGTTCGAGCCAACAATGATCTCCGTCGATCAATTGCTTTACCTTTCCACCGGAAGTAATAACGCCAATAAACTTAGTACTTTGCAAAGCCTGCTGTAAACAGCTAAGTGTTTCTTCCGTATTTCCGGAATAACTCAGAACAATAACCAAACTATTCTCATCCAGGTAAGGAATATGATAATCTTTCACAACTTCAAAAGGTATTTTAGTGCCAAAAGCAGATCTGGCAATATCACCGGAAATCGCTGAACCGCCCATTCCACAGATCACAATTTTATTAATTTTGTTTAGTTGAAGATCAGAAAATCTTTTTGGTATTTTCAATTGCGGCTCAAAATAAGCTTTTAATATTTGCTCTGGTATTTTGATGATTTTATAATACATATCATCAGTATCAAGGTGCTTAATTTTTTCAATATTATCCAGTCTACTCATATTTCTTTCTTTCATTAAGTTTCTCACAAATTTCATCGGAGTTTTTTAATTCCATTAATTCTTCTGCCAGTTCTGCCCATTTCTGCACATGGCAATTAATTATCTCATTTTTGGTCATTAAAATTCTACCCGGACTCACACTAAGTTCATCAACTCCCAAGCCTAATAATAACTTTACGAACTGTGTATCCGAAGCCATCTCTCCGCAAACAGCCACCTTGATTCCTTTGGCATGAGCATTATCCACGGTTTGTTTGATAGCTTTGAGTACCGAAGG
The DNA here is from genome assembly GCA_030621085.1 of Candidatus Cloacimonadota bacterium. Classification (GTDB taxonomy): domain Bacteria; phylum Cloacimonadota; class Cloacimonadia; order Cloacimonadales; family TCS61; genus JACNIV01. The sequence goes on from JAUXIJ010000077.1 coordinate 3,433, forward strand.
ATGACACGATTTATAATAGGAAGAGATAGATTCGTTGTCGCGATCCACTGCCAACAGGTACTGAACCAGATCATTTGTTCCTATACTAAGAAAATCACATTCTTTGGCCAGTGCATCCGAAGTTATAACAGCAGAAGGAACCTCTATCATAGCACCAATTTCGATCTTTTTGCAGAAGGTTATTTTCTTTTTTATCAGTTTGTTCTTACATTCTTCGATGATCTTTTTAACCTGTAGAATTTCTTCCACACCCGATATCATCGGGAACATCATTTTTACATTACCTTTGGTATTGGCACGTAAAATGGCACATATCTGTCTGTGGAAGATCGGAATATTTGCTAGTGATATCCTGATACCTCTGAAACCTAAATTAGGATTTTCTTCATGCGCTATATTCAAAATCCTGGAAAGTTTATCTCCTCCAACGTCTATAGTGCGGATGATAACAGGTTCGGGAGCTAACGTCTCAGCAATTTTTTTATAGATATTATATTGTTCTTCTTCGGTGGGTAATTTCTCTGTATCCATAAAGAGAAATTCCGTTCTGAAAAGTCCGATCCCACGACTGTTGTTCTTTATCACCTGGTCAATTTCTTCAGGAAGTTCGATATTGCTCATCAGAGTGATCTCTTTTTTGTCCAGGGTAATGGCTTCCACATTAATAAGTTTTTGTAGTTTCTTTCTTCTCTGAGATTCTTGCTGATAAATATTTTTGTATTCGGCTAATATTTTATCCAAAGGAGAAATGATGATCTCACCATTATTGCCATCGACTATGATCTGTTCATCTTCTTTAATATTCTCCAACAAACCGGAGGTACCGACCAGCATCGGTAAATTCATGGAACGGGCAATAATGCTGCTGTGGGAGTTTTTACTTCCCTTTTCTGTACACAACCCACGAATGTTCTTTTCAAATACTTTGGTAACGAACGAAGGCGTGATATTCTTCATTATGAGAATAGATTTATCATCCAGTTTTGCAAGTACATCTTTTCTTCTATTCATAGAATGACTTAGAAGTCTGTAAGCAACATCTTCAAAATCTGTTAACCGCTGGGAATAATATTCATTTTCCATAGCATCAAATATATTAGCTACTTCCGTGAAATATGTACTTACAGCATGTTCGAAGCTGAATAATTTCTGTGTGATAAGTTTATTGATTTTTTTTACAAATTCAGGGTCCTGTAATATCATTTTATGAGTGGTCAGAATGTCCCTGTTTTCTTTAGAAAAGGAATCGTCTTGGATGAATGTATCAAGCTCATTTATGACATACTCCACATCTTTATGAAAACGTTTCAGTTCTTTATTTACAGCTGTTCTGGTGATTTTTTTTGTTTCGATGTGAATATGTTCTCTCTCAACTATTCTAGCGTAGCCAATTGCTACTCCATCTGAAACAGGGATCCCTTTAATTCTTTTCACGATCATTCTTCTCCGAATTTGGATGCGAATAATTCAGTAATTTCCCGGATCAAGTATTCTTCATCGACTCCATCTGCAACCAGTTCCAGTTCCGAACCATATTCCGCTGCCAAGGTCATCACTCCCATGATACTTTTTCCGTTGATCTCCATATCACCTTTAATGATGTGAAAATCCGACCTGAATTTAGAAGCGGTCTTAACGATCATTGTTGCAGGTCTGGCATGCATTCCCAGTTTATTTTCAATTACAATGGTCTTTCTTATCATCCGTTTTTAAATCTCTCTTCTTTTCATTTCCTTCAATTACAGTTTTCTTAATTTAGCTTTATCCTGCAAATCTTTCTGCAGTTTATTAGTGTATTCTTTAGCTGCATCGTATCCATAAATTTTCAAGATGTGATTTCTGGCAACAACTTCTATTACTACTGCCACGTTTTTGCCAGGAGTAACAGGAAGATAAATGATCGGAATTTTAACTCCCAGAATATCTACGAAATTATCTGTAAGACCTATTCGTTCGTAATCCATATTATCTTTCCATGGCATTAATTCGATCTGTACATCGATACGTTTTCGTTTTCTTACAGCTTGAATTCCATACGTTCTCTGTACATCAATAAGACCTACCCCGCGCACTTCCATAAAATGACCGTAATCATTTGTAGAAGTTCCAACCAGATAATCATCTTTTGCCATGATCTTTATTACATCATCCGTTATCAGACGCCTGCCGCGTTCCACCAGATCCAATGCACATTCACTTTTACCGATCCCGCTTTTTCCGGTAAGCATAATTCCAACACCATAAACATCGACAAATGTGCCGTGAATAGTTTTGGAAGGAGCAAAGATATCCCCCAGGTATCTTCGTAAGGCATGGTAAAGTTTATCTGTAGTTAAGCGAGAACTCAGAATGGGAATATTCATCTCGTTTGCCAAGTATTCTACCTGTGAAGGAATGGAAAGTCCTTTTGTAATGATGATACACGGTATATCGTAAACAAAAACTTCTTTGATGCTATTGTAGAGGTCTTCATCTTTAAGGGACTGCAGAAAGCTGATCTCAGTTTCACCCAATATCTGAATGCGTTTATAGGCAAATCTTTCAAAGTAACCGGAGAAAGCTAATCCCGGACGATGCAGAAATTCGCTGGTAATATCCTTTTCCATAGTCTGGGAATGAGTGATCAGAGATAAGCTAAAATCTTTTTTCTTTGTTTCAAAGAATTTTTTTACACTGATTTTTTTCATTTTTAGACCCTTTTATAAATAAACCCGTTCCCGCAAAAAAAGCAGGAACGGGAATCACAGGTTATGGCTCGATCAGCTTAAAATGCTGATCATCTTTCTTTACGATGACATTAACACGGTCGGTTTCTTCATTCCTGAAAACAAAATATGGATCATTTATTTCATCGAATCTATCCAGAGCATCGTGTACAGACATACCCTCAGCTAAGATCCGCTTAATTTTTATGGTTCGTCTTTTATCATTACGCTCAATTAGATTGGCAAAGACAAACTGAGAATTTTCCTTAAAACCCCTTTTGTGATGATAGTCAGACCATTTTTCTTTCATTTTTTTTATCTGCTGTTCCATTTTATCAACAGCATTATCAATTGCGATGTACATATCTTTTTCGATCGCTTCACTTTTGAGATTATGTTTTGGAGCGTGAATAATAAGTTCTACATTATTCCTATTATTTTCCAATGATAGGATAAAGTGAGCAGTAATGATATTTTCGAAATACTTTTCCAACTTCTCACAGGATTCATTAATATGATCCCTGATTGCATTTGTCAGATGGAAATGGCGAGCCGTAATTGTAATTTGCATAATTAACCCCTTTCTTAAATAATTTTCTGGCTTTCTCTGCATGATATGAACTACGAACAAGAGGTGCGGATTCAACTATTTTGAACCCAATATCATAACCTTGTTTTCTATAATACGAAAAAACGTCAGGGTGAACGTATTCTTTAACCTGATAATGGTTACGTGAAGGAGCTATATACTGTCCAATAGTTACGATATCTACTTCTACTTCTCTTAGTTTTTTCATGAGAGCAAGCACTTCTTCCTGTGTTTCTCCAAAGCCAACCATAAAACCGCTTTTTGTGATAATTTCCAGTTTTGAACAGCGAGCTGTATAGAGAACATCAAGCGACCGCTGAAAATCTGCCATTGGTCTTACTAACGGGTAAAGCCTAGGCACGGTCTCGATATTATGATTAAATACATCAGGAGCAGCTTCTACTACATTTTTTACCTGCTCCAGATCTCCATTAAAATCTGATGTTAACACCTCAATAGAAACATCCTTATCACAGATGTTCCTGATTTGTTTTATTACTTCAATGAATTGGGAAGCTCCGCCATCGAGAAGATCATCGCGAGTAACTGTGGTTATTACAATGTGTTTCAAACCGAGTTCTCTGGAAAGTTTTGCAATGGATGTAGGTTCCTGATGATCAACAGGCTGCAGACCTTTTTGAATTTTATCAATAGCACAAAAAGTGCAATTCCTGGTGCAGGCAGAACCCAGTATCATAAAGGTAGCAGTACCTCTTTCAAAACACTCTCCCTGGTTTGGACACCTGGCACTTTCGCATACCGTGTGAAGGTGATACTTACGAAGCTGTTTTATTACTTCAAGCGTCTTACCGGCTCCCAGTTTGCTGGACTTGAGCCAGACAGGTTTTCTTATTATATTCATATAATTTTTCTAAATCTTATGTACAGCAAGTTTTTCCAGGTCTTCCACCGCTTCCATTATTGTCTCGGAAAGCGTAGGATGGGCAAAAACTATCTTTTTGACATCAGCGATAGTGGCTTTGGAACCTATCAGAATTCCTCCCTGAGCGATAAGCTCGGTAGCCTGCGGACCAATTATGTGCATTCCTAATAGTGCATGTGTTCGGGAATCTGCAATTATTTTTACAAATCCAAAGGTACTGCCCAATCCAAGTGCCTTACCGTTGGCTGTGAAAGGAAATTTTCCAATGAGAATATCTTCGTATTGTTCCTGTGCCTGCCGTTGAGTTAATCCCACAGAACCGATCTCGGGATGAGTGAATGTGCAGGCAGGAATGCTGTTATAATCCAGATTTATAACTTCAATTTTCTCCGGATTCAGTTCGTTTTTAATTATATCAGCTACGATGAGTCCCTGCTTGCTGGCTGTATGAGCCAGCATTAATTTACCAGTTACATCACCAATGGAAAATACTTTTGAAAGATTGGTTTGGAAATCATCTGAAATTTGAATAAACCCATTTTCCATTATTAGCTCACAATTTTCAAATTCAATATCACAAACGGGTGCTCTGCCCACGCTAACCAAAACCTTATCCGTAATAATTTCCTTACCATTGGAAAGCTTCAGAACAATTTCTCCATCTTTTTTTTCATAAGTTTCCACTGTTGTTTTAAGATGCAGTTTTATTCCGTTTTTCTTCAAAGCCATAGCCAGTCTTTTAGAAATTTCAGCATCTTCCAGATAAACAAGATCAGGCAGGAATTCCACGATTTGTGCCTGCACTCCAAACTGGTTGTAGATGGATGCAAATTCACAGCCTATCACACCACCGCCGATCACTACAAGCCTTTTGGGTAATTCCTGTATTTTAAGAATATCTCGTGAAGAAAGAATATCCTTTCCATCGAATTTCAGGAAGGGAAGCTCTTTGGGTTTTGAGCCAGTGGCAAGTATCACATATTCTGCTTCATATTCATTATTAGAGGATACTAATTTGTAGTGATTATCCAACTTCACGATCTTTATAATATTTTCTTTAATATTCGGAATGTTTCTTTTTTTGAATATAAATTCGATGCCTGAAACAAGCTGCTCTACGATCTTGTTCTTTCGTTCCCATACTTTGGGATAATCAACTGTTGGCTCATTTACCTGCAGCCCAAATTGATCCGCTTTCCTTATTTCTCCAAAAAGTTCAGCAACTTTTACTAATGATTTAGTGGGAATGCAGCCATGATTTAAACAAACTCCACCAAGGCGTTCTTTTTCAAAAACCGCAACATCTATTCCATATTGCTGAAGGCGGATAGCCGTTACATAACCGCCCGGTCCTCCTCCGATAATCGCAACTTTTATCACTCTTTTCTCCTGAGATGACTATTCAATATTCCTTTAAATTTCCTGTATTTTGCCACTACACGACGGGAAACATTTATACCTTCTTTTTTCAATTCATCTGCAATATCCTGATCGCTTAATGGCTTTTGCTTATTCTCACTATTGATCATTCTCTTGATCTTGGTTTCCACATTCTGCCTGGAAACAGAATTATAATCGTTATCCTTTCCGGCTTTGCTGGTAAAGAAATCCTTCAGGCACATTATACCGAAAGGGGTATCGGCATATTTCTGTCGTACAACTCGTGAGATAGTTGATTCATTAACCTGTAGTTCTTCTGCAATTACAGAATACGTAAGTGGCTTAAGCACTCCATTATTTTCATAGAAGAACTCCGTTTGATTATTGATAATGGATTTAGTCACACGTTCCAGGGTCCTGCTTCTTAAGTACACAGATTTAATAAGGAATTTAGCCGAGTTTATTTTACTCCGTACATAATCCACTGCTTCTCTATTCTTTTTTACTTGTTTCAGGATTTCTTTATAGCGCCTGCTCATGCGGATCTTCGGAAAAGAAAAATCATTGATAATGATCTCGTAATCGTTACCAATTCGCTTAATTATAACATCTGGTACAACATAATTATCCTGATTGCTTAAAAGGCGTAAACCTGGTTTTGGATCTAATTGTGAGATCTGCTGTCTCCAATTCAGGATAGTGTTTACAGTAACTCCATACTTGGAAGCGATCTTTTTATATCTCTTGTGGATGAGGTCTTCAAAATTTTCTTCTATCAATTGGATCAAATGCTCGTTATGTTCCCCTTTTTCTATCTGGCTAAGAAGGCATTCCTGAATGTTTCGGGCAGTTATACCACAAGGTTCCAGATGTAAGATCTGCTGATGGATAATTTCTACTCTTTCCGGGTTAATGCCAAATTCTTCAGCAAGAGCTTCTATATTAAATTCCTGAGGAAGAAAGCCATAACCATCCACACTCTCGATCAATTCATAGGCAAATTCATATTCAGTCTTGTTCAGGTTAAGTGTTTCTAATTGATTAAAAAAGAGTTGTTTTTTATTCTCTTTTATTTGTAATATCTGGTCGAAATTAATAGCTTCTGCCTGCTGACCACGATAAGAACTTTCCTGGGATAATTCCTGATAAGCATCCAGTATTTCGCTTAATTCCTTAGTTTCTTCCAGGGTGCGTTTTAGTTCGATATCCTCTTTTTCTTTTTCAATATCATCTTCTATTTGTTCTGTAACTTTTTCTTTTTCGGTTGGTTCGGCATCTTCTTCATCGCGAGGTTCCTGAAGTTCCAGCATCGGGTTTGTTATCATTTCCTGTTTAAGATGCGTTTCCAGTTGCATAAGCGGCATAGCCAGCATTTCCAGAGATTGCAACATCTTGGGTTTGAGCAGAAGGTTCTGCGTTTGTCTTTGAGCAAGAGCTTGTCTGATATTTGTCATCACTCATTCCCAAAAGGATTTGTGAATCTATCTCCCAGATAAACTTCCCGGGCTTTTTCATTACTCACTAATTCCCTGGAAGTACCGGAAAATAGAATCTCACCTTCAAAAATAATATAAGCTCTTTCCACGATTTTCAAAGTTTCTAAAACGTTATGATCGGTTATGAGGATGCCAATGTTCTTTTCCTTCAACTTTTGAATGATGTCCTGAATATCTGCTACAGCCAGAGGATCAACACCAGCAAAGGGTTCGTCCATCAGAAAAAATGAAGGAGAAGTTACCATCGAGCGGGTGATCTCCAACTTTCGGCGTTCACCACCGGAAAGAGTGTACGCTTTCTGCTTTGCCAGTGGCGTTAGACCCAGTTCTCCCAGGTGCATTTCCAACCTTCGTTTTTGTTCTGCTTTAGATATTTGCAGCGTTTCTAATATTGCCATGATGTTCTGTTCAACAGTTAATTTATGAAAGATGGAAGGTTCCTGTGCCAGGTAACCGATACCAAGCTGAGCTCGTTTGTACATTGGCAAATTCGTGATCTCTTTTTCATCGAACTGCACGCTTCCTTCATTAGCTTTTATCAAACCTAATATCATGTAAAAAGTAGTGGATTTGCCAGCCCCGTTAGGACCAAGAATACCAACTATCTCACCCTGGTTTATGTTAATACTGACTCTATTAACTACTCTTTTTTTTCCGTAAATCTTTACCAGATTTTTAGTTTCAATTTTCTTCATAACCTGTTTTATTTTTAAAAGAATTATTTTATCTGTCAAGGTTTAGTTCAATCTTTTTACTCAGGTTGGAATGGATTATGCTTTTTGCGGATTTTTCTGTAATTAATATATTAGTTATTTCTACTGATTCCGATTATTTTAATAAATAATCCCGAATTTTTTATTTGATCAACATTTATCCTTCGTAGTTTTAACGAAGAAGGATCATTTTCTTTGCTTTGGAATAATCCCCTGCTACCAATTTATAGAAGTAGACACCAGAACTCACTGCATTCCCATTGTCATCTTTCCCGTTCCAGATCATTTCACTGCGACCGGGACTCATGTAGCAATCCAACAGGGTTTTTACTTTCTGTCCTTTGATATTGTAAATCTCAAGTTTTACATCTCCCGATTCAGGAACATTAAATGAAATTGTGGTTGATGGGTTAAATGGATTGGGGTAATTAGTTAACTGGTATTTGGTGTTAGGTATTTGGTATTTGGTAGTTCCTACATAAGGTTCTGCTCCAAATTCATAACAGCCCATATCGATAATTGCCGTTCCATTATTGTCTCCATCCCAGACACGGTAATTGTGCAAAAGATCCCAAGGAGGTAGGAATAAACCTGTTGTATCCGGTGTTCCTGCATCGATGCAGGGAGACTCCAAAGTTAATTGATAGGGATCATCTCCTGATAACAAGAACAATGGATCTTCATCTATATTACCCTCCAGCCAGTTGATGATGTTAACTCCATTTTGGTTATAAATGGCATTCTGACTTCCCAGGATGTTACAGTGTGATATATCGATTTCCGAGTTATAACCCCAGGGAGAATGATCTGACAATACGATTTCATAATTACAATTATTTCTGAGTATATTATTATGAAAATCGATATGATTTCTAATTAACGATAATGTATATGTACTTGAATTATCAACGAAAGTAGAATTATAGATTTCTATATCATCATAACAATCGAGAAGTACGGTTTTATCTGCTGTGCCGTAACACTGGTTGTTTTCAAAAAGACAATTGGAAATTGTGAACTTACCACTTGTGCTATTAAAACCTCCTAAAGCTAATGCACTGGCACTAGTCCAATCAGTAGCGATAAGGACATTACCTGAAAAAACAGTATTTTCTATTAAAATATCACCGGTAGTGGAAGCTTGCATACCACCACATAATGAAAAAGTCCCTCCTGCATAATTATTCTTAATTACACAATCGATAACT
>JAUXIJ010000112.1 GCA_030621085.1 Candidatus Cloacimonadota bacterium
GGGTTATAAACAGGAAGAACATTATAAACTAGCGAGAATCTTGGTAGATATACCAAATAATATGGACGATAAATGGAAAATTGATGTTAAAAAGGCTGAAGCCCACCCGCCTGATGCACTTATGCCAGCGTTCAAACGAATAGTGAAATTGACTCGAAATAGAGCTGCATCGGTATACCGTCATCGTGGAAAAATCGAGTTGAGAAAGTATGATAATGTTAACAGGTTTGTATGGAAGAAAATAAATAAACGTGGCAAGGTTTTTTATAAAGTTGATCACAAACACCCTATTGTGGAGGATTTATTAAATAATATGGCAGAATCGAAAAGTTATGTAAATACTCTAATAAAGCTGATTGAACAAACGGTGCCTATTGAACAAATAGTTATTACAAATTCTGAACAACCTGATGCACATATCAGTAGTTTTTCATCGGCAGATTTTGAGGAAATTCCTGTGAAAAAATGGTTTTTGGAACAAATTAAAATCTGGGTGAATAAAGGTCTTTCAAAAGATGAAGCTGCAAAGTTTGTTCTGGCGATGGAGCCTTTTAACCAATATCCAGAATTAATATCATTATTGGAGGAAGATACATGAACGACGGCGAAAAGATTTTTATTGACGCCAAGGTGCACTCACAAATTATTCTCAACAATTACGAAATAAAAACAAGTGAATTATTGAGAAAAACAGTAGATGAAGTCTGTACTATGCCGCGGTATCGGGATATTGATAGGGAAAAACTGGTAAAAATACTTGAGATGGAAAATAACATAGTTTATGACGACAAAGATTCAATCTTGGAAAACAAAGAGCATAAACTATGGCTTTATCCGTCAGGACAACCTATAGAAGAAGATAGGCAAATTGAATGGAAATTCTGGAAGGATTATAAACAAAATCTCATGCAGAAAGGCTGGCCTCAAAAGGTAATTGACACAATTGATGAAATGACTACGAAAATTCTTATGAGACTAGACGACCCAAAAAGACCCGAACGCTGGGATCGCCGAGGCTTGGTTGTTGGTGATGTTCAGTCTGGAAAAACTGCAAATTATACTGGACTTATCTGTAAAGCTGCAGATGCAGGTTATAAAGTGATTGTTGTTTTTGCAGGTTTACATAACAGTCTTCGGAGCCAGACACAGCAGAGACTTGACGATGATTTTATTGGATTTGATTCAGGAAAAGATGAAAAAAGACATCAGACCAATAACCGAATAGGAGTCGGAAAAATACCAATCCACCCGGTGGTACACTATGTAACAACAAGTAACGAAAAGGGTGATTTTTCACGGACTCATGCAAATAAAACCGGAGTAAATCCAGCCAGCGCAGAGCCAACAATACTTATCGTAAAGAAAAACAAGAGCATTATCAACAACCTGAAGAATTGGGCAAGCCGGATGGGAATACCGTATGGACATGACAAAGTCAGAAACATTCCTTTATTTGTAATCGATGATGAATGTGACAATGCATCAATAAATACAAATGTTGTTCCAAGGGATGAAAACGGTAACCCAATAGATGAATATGATCCAGCAGCAATTAATAGGGGGATAAGAGATTTTTTGAATCTATTTGAGCAAAAAGCATATGTAGGATATACTGCAACTCCATTTGCAACAATACTCATTCACAGACAGGGAGAACACAAAGAGATTGGACAGGATTTATTTCCTCGTGATTTCATTATTAATCTTCCTAAGCCAAATAATTACATTGGCCCTGAAAAGGTATTTGGAATTGATGAGGATCCAGATCTTGGTGTTGAGAGTTCACCGGGTTATCCGCTTTACAGAATTGTAGATGATTTTTATGATAGCATCCCGGATAAACATAAAAAAACGCTTGAAGTTTCTGAATTACCTGATTCAATATTGGAATCAATAAAAATATTTATTTTGAGCTGTGCAGCTCGAAGGATAAGAGGACAAAAAAATCAACATAACTCGATGCTAATCCATGTATCTAGATACACTAACGTCCAGAGGCAAATCAGTGAACTGGTGAGCAGCGAATTATCCCGCCTGAAGAATCGGCTTAGATACGGTGATGGATATTCCTCAGATAATATCTGGAATGAATTGAAGAAATTGTGGGAGAAAGATTTTACATATACCTCTTCTCAAATGGGCGAGTCCGGATTAATTCACGATTGGAATGATATACGAACAGAAATAATTCCTTCAGTAGATAAAATGCAGATCAAAGAAATCAATGGGCGAGCAGGGGATATTCTTGAATACAAAAATTATGCAGATACTGGAATCAATGTTATTGCAATAGGTGGAGATAAGTTATCGAGAGGTCTTACTCTTGAAGGATTAACAGTAAGCTATTTCCTTAGAAGTTCAAGAATGTATGATACACTTATGCAAATGGGCAGATGGTTTGGATTTCGAGAGGAATATGTTGATCTTTGCAGGATTTACACTACCGAAGAACTGATATCTTGGTACAGGCACATTGCTTTAGCAAGTCTTGAGTTAAGAAGAGAATTTGACTATATGGTGGAAAATGGTGAAAAACCTGAAATATATGGATTGAAAATCAGGGCTCATCCCGGTGTCCTTTCTGTTACGTCTTTGAATAAAATGAGAAACGGAACACCAATGCAGGTTACCTTTAATGGATTTATGGCTCAAACTTTACATATCGACAATGAAGAGAATAAAATCCGCAACAATTTTTATGCTCTAGAAAATCTCATCAAAGACTACACGTATGAAAAAATAGAAGTAGGTTACAGCTTCAATCATGTTAGTCCCGACGATATTAAAACATTTTTAACTAACTACCATACACATGAAAAAAATGTCACCTGTAACTCTTCCCGCTTTATTAAGTATATTGAAAGATCAAATGCAGAAGGAGAGCTAACCGACTGGACAGTAATTGTACTTTCCAGACGGGATGGGAAAAAGACTCTTATCAAAATAAAAGGAATTGATGATTTTCTTGGACTAACACAAAGAACAGCTTCTCATGTTGGTGGCGAATACATTAACTTTGAAAAAGCTCTTCTCAGCCCGAATCATGAAAAGCTGGATTTAAATGAAGCAGAACAAAGCAAATTGGCTCGAATGGTTGAAAATAGTAAAGGCAAAAAGGAATCAGGAGTATTAATCAGAAAGTGTCGCGATGCGCATAGAGGACTGTTATTACTATATCCTATTCATGGAAAAATGAGAGGCACCGATAAAGAATATGGCAACAATAAGTATCCGATATTTGGTTATGTGATAAGTTTTCCGAATAGCGAGAAACAGAGAGAAGTTGAATATATCGTTGATAGTTTATACCCTGATGAGCTGGAGGCATCTTAATTGAAGGAAAATTTTGACTCTATTTGGGGCTCTTTGGAGAGAGATATGGGTGATTCAGGACTGGATAGAAGTGTATTATTACGTAGATTAAAACCTATCGGTTTACATATGGGTATAGATTTGTCCTCACGACAAAGAATTTTATTATTGGAGATAACCCCATCCAGTGATATTATTATTAACAAATTTCCAAAATGGAAGGGGGTAGAATTATTTTTTAAAAAAATAAGTAACGATAGGGAAGCAATAGTCCTAAAACTTGTTGATAAAGATGGCTTTGCAATTTTCGATGCTATCATCCGAGATATTAATGACTCTTTAGCAGAAGTTAAGGATTTGGAAAACGCACTGGAACTTTTCAAAGAGTGTCTTGACACATGGAGCGATTTTTTCAAAAAATATGGTTATAATGGTCTCGGACCCGAAAGCCAGAGGGGCCTATTTGGCGAACTATTTTTTTTAAAAAATCATGTCCTGATGAATACGGATATCATGAAGGGAATCAATTATTGGAGAGGACATTCAAGAAAATATCAGGACTTCTCATTTCCCGGTGGAAATGTGGAAATCAAAACAACAATTAAGAAAGAACATAGAACTGTAATTATTACCAGTGAAAAGCAGTTGGATGATACCGGTCTTATTTCTTTGTATTTGTATTGTATAGCGATGAATATTACTGAAAATAAAGGTAACAGTCTACCGGATATAATAAAAGAAATCCGGGAAACAATATCACCGACACCGAATGCATTAAGATTATTTAACAGATATTTAATGAATGCAGGTTATCTGGATGAACATGAACAAAACTATGAAAATACTGGATATGCAGTTAATAAAGAGTATTTTTTTAAAGTTACAGAGTTTTTTCCAAGAATAATAAGACTTCCCGTTGGTGTTGGTGATGTAAAATATTCGGTTGTTCTTTCTGCATGCAAGAATTTTGAAGTTGACATTAATGAGGTAATCAAAAACCTGCTGGAGGGGAATTAAAAGTGGATATCGAGGAATTTGCATTTCAATTTCATCAGGAAATACGTGCCGAAGCAAATATTGAAGATGAGGAGAAGTTCCCTGAGGAAGTTTTTGTTGAGAGAATGATAGAATATCTACATGAGGCTCAAGAACTGGAAAATGGTATAGCCTGTTCCTTTAAGGGCTATGGAATAAAAGTAAATGGATACGATATAAATACACAAAATAATGCGATAGATATCCTTGTTGCTGATTATTATGGTTCAGATACTGCACCTATTCAAAAAATAAGTAAGACTGAAATTGAAACAGCATTTAAAAGGGCTGCAACCTTCCTGTTAAAAAGCTTAAAATGGCATCACGAAAAACTCGAAGAATCCACTGAAGCTTACGACCTCGCAAAAATTATTTTTGATACCAAGAAAGGTCTCAAAGGAGCAAGAGTAATATTGTTAACGGATAGGAGATCAGGCAGTCTTCCCGCAAAAACGCAAAACACTGATGGTCTTGAAATCACCTATCAGATATGGGATATCGAGAGACTCTACAGGTTTGTTACTTCTGGAATGAAGAAGGAACCAGTTGAAGTTAATTTTGTTGAGGAATTTGGTATCAATCTTCCGTGCGTTGTCACTAATGACAATTCAGGTTTATATCATACATATCTAATAATCCTACCGGGAGAAATACTGGCAAAATTATATGATAAATGGGGCACCAGGATTTTAGAAAG
>JAUXIJ010000149.1 GCA_030621085.1 Candidatus Cloacimonadota bacterium
ACACTCGATTTTCTAAGGGTTGCATACGCATATACAAAGAATCTGGAACAATATCTAAAAGGGGTCAAACCCGAAGTCATAGAATTCTGTTGCCCAGCTACAATTATTCTGCAAAATAAAAAGATAATAAAGAAGTATAAAACAATAGTATCTTTTGATCTCCCTTTTGGCGTGAATATATGGCATTTTGGTTCAACCATACTTCATTACCTAGAAAAAAAGAAATATCATGATGTAGATATGGTAATCTCATGGACAAAGTATGGCAAGCGGTTTTTAATAGATAAATATGGGATTGAAGAGGAAAAAATTATCCGGATTCCATATACCCTACATCCAGATGAGGTGGTGTATAAAATCGCGGATGATGGATTTGCTATTTCATATTGCTCAAGAGAGATGAGAAGGAAGGGGTTGGATATTCTGGTTAAAGCATGGAGTATGATTCACAAAAATAAAAAACTTGTCGTTGCTGGAGTTAATGAAGAAGATGCGGCTTTGTATCTGAAAAAGAAAAGCATAAAAATCCGGGATAACATCGAATTTGCGGGAATGTTGATGCGAGAAGAATATTTGAGTATGTTAGCGAAGTCTAGTTTTTTCATTTCTGCTGCAAGGTTTGAAGATTTTGGTATTGCGGTTTTAGAAGCTTTATCTTATGGAAAGCCTGTTGCCGCTACTCCAACCATTGGCCCTTCTGAGTTTCTACGAGAAATTGATAAGAACTTGATAAGCGCTTCATTGTCCCCGGTTGATTTGGCAAATACTATCGAATATATTGAAGAACATACAGGAGATGAGAAGTTAACGAAAGACATTGAAAAATACGTTGATAGTTATAATTATTCAAATATAAAGGAAAGATTAAAGAAGGACGTTCTTGATGTGCTACATTAGTTTGTAGGAGCTGAAGATTTATGGCAGAAAACATAAAAACACGAAGCTGGAATAGGTTTTACGACTTTTTTATAATATCTGTTTTGTTTATCCTCTCTATGCTCATACGTATATATAACTATGCTGAACAGTCTATATCTCCTGATGCTGTCCTTTATTCATCCTATGCGTATTCTATCCTCTCTCATAATTGGGCGTGGCCTCCGGAATTCATGGGTGCTAATCCTCCACTACTGCCTTATATACTGGCAATCGCTACGTATCTCTTTGAAGGGGGTCTGGATGTGTTCAGGATAGTATCAATATTTTTCGGCAGCCTAAGTGTTTGTGTCATATATTTTTTGGGTAAATCCTTATACAATAGATGGGTTGGCATATTAGCTGCAACACTACTTTGCTTCTGTAGTTTTCATATATTATATAGCAGGGCGGTAATGCTTGAAGCGATATGGATATTTCTTGCTTACACGTCATTGTATTATTTCTGGAAAAGTTATAATACGAAGAACGGCATTAAGTATGCACTTCTGTCTGGCGTCTTTTTGGGTCTGGCACTGGATACAAAATACAATGCCTTATTGTTATATATTTCATTTGCTCTTTTTATACTATGGACGAAAAAGAGAGGATGGCTTTTAGGGTGGAAATATATAATAGAGAAGAAATATTTGCTCCTGGTTTTTGTATCACTGCTGGTTTTTTCACCTGTTTTCATTGATCTATATATTCATGGTGCCAATCCATTTTATTGGCATCTGGTTGGAAGATACCAAACACAATTTGCGGGATATACAACTGTCAGCGAATTCGGAATCCTGACGCTACTTCAACATGGTTTCGATAACTATGTAGACATGATAATGGACGGAAGCAGCATCGCGACCCAGTCCATTTCATGGCTTCCTGCTTTTTATATAGCTGCATCATTCCTTCTCTTAACAACCATTTTATACTTTCTTTATCTTTCGTTAAAATCAGAACCACAACCAAGCGGGTGTTTCCTTATGATAACTTTTTTCGTATTCAATGCTTTTATTGCTTTTTTTGCAACGAGATTTCAGTATTACTTACTTTGGGGACTTCCAGTATTTTTTATTATGCTCTCATATCTAATTGTTAATTTTATTGAATCAATTAAACTTAGAAGTGCTAATAAGGAATCAGCGCTTTCTCTAAAAGCTCCGGCGAGAATATTCGTCTTAGCTCTTGCTTTTATATTTATTTTCTCTTATATAATAGTCGGAA
>JAUXIJ010000055.1 GCA_030621085.1 Candidatus Cloacimonadota bacterium
AATTTAATTGACAAACGAAAGTTAATAACAATTTTAAAAACTAGTTTAAATTGTTTTTCTAAATATATAATGGGGTAACGATGAAAAAAACAATGTTAATGTTTTTCATTTTCGCTACAGCCTTTCTATCTGCACAACTCATCACCTTTGAAGCGATGGATAATCCCAACGATGATGGCAATGCTATTCTATTAAAATGGGATATTTCAGCCGTATCTTCGGCTATTGCTACCATCGAGCTGATAGAAGAAAGTGGTGACACAATTCTCATCCAGAAGTTAACCAAACCCGCAGGTTCCTTTACCGATGGACAGAACATTAAACCCAAAATTGAATATCAATACCTGCTTACGGTTTATAATGCTGATGGTGAAATTCTGGAATCTGCATCTTCGTTTGCAGTTCCCCGGGCGCAATGGTTCAATACAAATAAGATCTCTCTCCTTATAATGGCATTGATACTTACTATTGCCATAGTATATTATATTTGCTCAGCCAGAAGCGGTAAGAAACTTTATATCCGCAAGATCGCCGGTTTGGAATCTATCGATGAATCGGTGGGACGCGCAACCGAAATGGGAAAACCAATCCTTTTTGTTCCCGGCATTCTGGACCTGGACGATATGCAGACCATCGCCGGCTTAACTTTCCTGGGAAAACTGGCTCAGAAAACCGCTGAATACGATGCCGAACTTATTGTACCTGTTTGCCGTTCCATGGTGCTTTCCACAGCCAAGGAAATTGTGAAGGAAGCTTATCTTAAAGCGGGGCGTCCAGATGCTCATAAACCAGATTCAGTATTTTATCTCACAGACGACCAGTTCGGTTATGTTGCCGGTGTAGATGGAATTATTATCCGTGAAAAACCAGCAGCTAATTTCTTCATAGGTGCGTTTTATGCCGAATCACTTATCCTGGCAGAGACGGGTTTTGCCCACGGAGCTATTCAAACGGCCGGTACTGCCATGCCCAGCCAGTTACCTTTCTTTGTAGTTGCCTGCGATTACACTCTTATCGGGGAAGAATTGTTCGCTGCTTCTGCTTACCTTTCCAAAGATCCTCATCAATTGGGAAGCCTGAAAGGACAAGACCTGGGTAAAGCGATTTTTGTGATAACCCTAACTATTGGCGTGATACTGGAGATCTTCGGCATCAACTTCCTGAAAGATTTCTTAACTCTTCATTAAGGTGGCTACAATGAAAAGAAAAATACCTTTAATAATAACATTTGTTGTTGGTGTAGTGCTTATATTTGCAGAATTCATTCCTCATAAGCCATTTGGTCTTATCTCCGGTGAATTGGAAAAATGGTATCTCATCATCGCAGGTTTTGCCATTATCCTGGGTCAGCTTAATCTTTTTAAAGTGAATTTATTCAAGATCCGTTACAAACAGAAAAACTGGCAGTATTTCATTTTAACGCTGGTAAGTTTCAGTATAATGGTTTTATGTGGTATTTTCTGGGGAACCCAGAATAATCCCGGTGTTTTTGGTAATGGTGTAGCTATAGTCACTGCTATGGGTGATAAACCTTTTGATTATCTTTTTCTGAATGTTTACCAGCACCTATCGGCAACCATGTTCTCACTTCTGGCATTCTTTATTGCTTCCGCTGCCTATCGTGCTTTCATCGCTCGTACTACAGAGTCTAACCTGCTGTTGGCTGCCGCTATACTGGTGATGCTGGGTAACACAAGTATGGGAAGCATTCTTACCGGCTGGCTACCGGAATCTCTCAAATTCCTGCATTTGCCTCGAATATCTGAGTTCATTATGAAATACCCCAATACAGCAGGACAGCGAGCAATTATGATCGGAGCAGGTCTGGGCATCATCGGAAGTTCACTGCGCATCATTCTGGGAATCGAACGTTCCTACCTGGGAGGTAAATAATGGCAACGGTAAAACGCAAACAGTTAGATAGAAGATGGCTCTTCCTGTTTCTTTTTGTGGGAGTTGCATTACCTCTTATTTTCGTTATAGGATTGCCCATTGAAACAAGTGAAAATGCAAGAATGGTTTATGATCTTGTAGAAACCACTCCCCCCGGCTCAAAGGTTATTCTTTCCTTCGATTACGACCCGGGTAGTAAACCTGAACTGCATCCCATGGCAACAGCTGTGATGAAACACTGCTTTGATAGAGATATTAAAGTAATTGTAACAGCTCTGTGGCCGATGGGTGTGCAGATGGCAGAAGAAATATTCAGCGATATTCATGATGAGTACCCCAATGTAAAATACGGCAGAGATTATGTGAATCTCGGCTTTAAAGCCGGTGGTATTGTTACAATCCAATCTATGGGTAAACAATTCCGCGAAGTTTTCCCGGAAGATATGAACGGTACTTCAATCGATGAACTTCCTATTATGGATGGAATGAAGAATTTTGATAACCTGAGCTTTGTTTGCTCTTTTTCTGCAGGCGATCCCGGCATTAAACAGTGGGTACAGGTAACGCACGATAAATTCAATCGTCCCGTAACAGGCGGTGTTACCGGTGTGAGCGCTCCTGCTATTCTTCCTTATGTGAATGCACAGCAGCAGTTGATAGGACTATTAGCTGGATTGAAAGCTGCGGCTGAATATGAATTACTTTCAAAATCACCTGGCACGGCAACCAGTGGTATGGATGCTCAATCGATCGCACATCTTATCATTATTATTTTTATTGTGATCGGGAATATCAATTTCTGGCGAGATAAAAAAGCCGAAAAGCGAGGTGAATAATGACACATTTCTTTTCAGTTCTGGGAATATGGTTAGGTGCTCTTTTCACCTTTGCCATCTTCAGCTTTCTCTATAAAGATAATCCTTTCTACAAAATAGCAGAACAGATATTCGTGGGTCTTTCGGCAGGATACTGGTTTGTTTATACTATTTTCTTTATTCTCATGCCAAACCTGTTCAATCCCCTCCTGCAGGATTTTGCAGTAAACTGGATCAAACTGATACCTGCTGTTCTGGGTATTCTTATGCTGCTACGGCTCATACCATCTATCGACTGGGTAAGCAGATTTCCCATTGCCCTGGTTATTGGTACAACATCCGGTATTTTCTTTTTACGTTATCTTAAATCCGACGTAATAAACCAGCTCACTGCAACTATCATGAATCCATTCCAGGGAGCAGACTGGGTTACTGTAGTAGGACAGATATTATTGATCATAGGAACTCTTACCGGAGTGATCTATTTTTATTTCAGTAAGAAACATGAAGGTGCTTTCGGTGTTACGGCTAAGATCGGTATTTACTTCCTGATGGTAAGTTTTGGCGCTGCTTTTGGATATACCGCAATGGCGCGTATTTCGCTGCTCATCGGCAGGCTGCAATTCCTATTGGGAGATTGGTTAGGAATAATAAATCCTTAAAAAAAGAGTAGAGTTATGAATTTATTAGGAAAAATCAAACTTTTATTTGTTTTTTGTTGGTTATTAATTCCGCTCATTTTGTTCTCTCAAACAGAGATCGATGATTTAAAGAGACAACTTGATTTTGCTTCAGGTAAAGAAAAAATTGAAATACTAGATCAACTACAAGAAGCATATTGGGATATTTATCCTGAAGCCAGCATAGAATATGGTCAACAGGCATTAAAACTTGCTCGAAAACTAAACGATAAACGTCTGGAAGCCTCGGAATTAGTAAATATCGGGCAAGCTTATTTCGTTCAGGAAGACTATACTAAAGCTATACGTAATTATGCATTTGGGGTGGATATTGCAAAAAAGATCAGTGATAAATTCCTGATGATCGAGCAGTATATTAACATCTCTGTTAGTTATTTAAAACTGAAAAACGAAGCCAGATCTATTGAATATGCTTTAATAGCCCTAGATATCTGTGATGAATCAGATAACACGAAAGGTTATATTGGGGCTTATAAAAACCTGGGAGAAATTTATTTCCAGAAAAAAGAAATCGCAGATGCAATAGGTTATTATCAACTTGCTGTCGATGCTGCTACAAAACTGGATGACCAGAATTCTGTGGCAAAACTTCAGAAAAAGATCGGTGTATGCTTCTTGGCGAGCGAAGAAAAAAATAGAGCTATAGATTTCTTCCAACAAGCTGCAGATTATTTTGAAACAACAAATGACTTAAATGAACTGGTTATTTGTTATAAAGCTCTTGGATTATTATTTGAAAAACAAGATGAGATAATCAATTCCGATAAATACGATAGAAAGCTTTTAAAGATTGAAAAACAATTATTGGAAGAAGAAGAAATAGACAGATATCTTTTCTATTATGAATATTATAACATATTGGGCTACAAAGATAAAGCTCTCGAACATTATCAGAAATACAATCAACTTCTTAATTCTTATTTTGTAGAAAAAAGCCACCAAGAAATGGAGATCATCCAACAGATACATGAACAGGAAAAGCAAATTCTGGAAAAAGATATAACAGAAACCGACAGTGAATTAGAAAAGATACAAAGCGAATCCCAGGAAAAAGAACAGGAGATTAAAGCTCTTAAAACAGTCCAGGAAGAAAGAGAAGAACAAATACGACTGGAAAAAGCAAAGAAAGAAGAACTGCGCCGGAATCTGAGATATGAACAGGAAATTAACAATCTTAAACTCTTACGTAAAAACCAAGAACGAAACTTATTTATAATTTCATCGGTATTATTCTTAATCATTATGATTGTAATATTAAACCGTCTTCGCTTTAGTGTGAAAGTAAACGCAAAACTCAATAAACAGAATAAATTCATTCTAAAAGTTTCTGATGAGTTGAAGAATGCAAATAGCAACCTGGAAAAGGCTAACAAAAAATTGGAACAGGCAAAAGAAAAACTAGAGAAGATAGCCCGTACAGATCCGCTTACCCATCTTTCCAATCGTCGTGATATCCTGGAAAAAATGAATTATGAAAAAGACCGCTTTGAACGAAACGCTAAACCGTTCACAATCGTGATTTCTGATATAGATAATTTTAAATCTATCAACGATAATTACGGACATTATTGCGGAGATTACGTTTTAAAAACCATTTCCAAATTGTTCACTACCTCGTTAAGGAAACAGGATATCTGCGCCAGGTGGGGCGGCGAGGAATTTCTGCTTTTTCTACCTGAAACCAATCTGAAGGGTGGACTTACAATTTCCGAAAAGATCAGAAAAGAAATAGCTAATACAAAAATTAAATATAAAGATGTTACTTTAAAAATTTCCATGACTTTTGGAGTTTGCGTTTATAACAAACTGGTCGATATTAATAAGTGCATTTCAAAGGCAGATAAAGCACTTTATGAAGGAAAACACAGTGGAAAAAATATAGTTCTGCCGGCAAAACTATAAACAGGGATATTATGAGAGTGTTCAGCGTTGCAGGATACCATCGCACTGGCAAAACAACAGTTGCGGTAGAATTAATAAAAGAACTGAAAAAGCGCGGGTTTAAGGTAGTTTCCATCAAGGATATTCATGCTGAAGATTTCAGTATGGAAGACAAAGATTCCAATAGTTGGAAACACTGGGAAGCAAGCCGTGATACGGTAATTGCCAGAGGGCTTTATGAAACTTATCAGATCTGGCACAGGCAGCTTTCTCTGAATGAAATGCTAGCACATCTGGAAGCTGATTATGTAGTTGTAGAAGGTATGAGATCTGCTCCTCTTCCCCGCATCATCTGTGCAAAAAATCAAACACAATTGGATGAATTGGTGGATGGAACTGTATTTGCAATTTCCGGTATTTATGCCAATGATCATAATAACTATAAACACCTGCCAGTACTTAAATCTGTAGAAGAGGTTACACAACTTGCCGATCTGGTAGAAAAAATAGTATTTGAAGTTCTCCCCATTCCCAAATCAGAATGCTGTGGAGAATGCGGATTAACATGCCGGGAGATGGTTTCAGCTATTTTAGCTGGAGAAAGAAAAAGAGAAGATTGCAAAACAGACCGCAATACAGGTATGAAATTGAAAATTAGCGGTAAGGAAATTAATATCGTTCCTTATGTTCAGAAGACCTTTAAAGATATTATTAAAGCATACTTGCAAAATTTGAAAGGTTACAAAGAAGGCGAAAAGATCGAAATCGAAATTAATGAATAATATTTTTTTCACAGGCAGGTAACAATGAGATCGAATGTTATAATCCAGAAGGAGAAAAAGCAGGTTATCAAGATCTGCAATTCTCCTAAAATGTTCGATAAAGAACTTTATATTTACCAGAAGAAACTAGCTTTCACACCCAAATTGCTCGATCATGATGGTAAGATCACACTGATGCTGGAATACATCGAAGGGATAGCTATTGGTGACCTGGCTCAACCGGATTTTGCACATATAGCGCAGATATATGCTGAATTGCATTTGCTGGAAAACAAACAGGGAAAGTGTATCTGTCATGTAGATAACAATCCGAAAAATTACCTGTTTGCTGATAACAAATACTTTATGCTGGATTTCAGCGATTGGGATTACAAGCAGCCTGAAACCGACTTGATCCATTTCCTGTTATTCTGGGCTTCGATCTATAATGAAGTTAAATTCAAACTTGCATTCAGACAACTGATGGATAGTTACATGAAAAAAGCTACTATAAATCCGCTGGAATGGGAACTGCTGATCCCTGAAGTGATAGAACGATTCGACAGCCGCCGTAATCAATTCGGGAAAAAAGAGACAAATCCTGATATAATGATAAACAGGGAAACAATAAAAAACATTTACTAATTATTTCCGTTCATCTGAAAATAATATAAATAGTTCAAGTAACCAGCTTTTAATTAATACAAATTTGGTCTGAAAATTTTTTACTGAGAACAGCAAATTAAAGCTTTCTAAAAAAATATATTATTAATTTCAACATGAATTTATTGACATAATATGAATAATTTTTTCTTTAATAACTTAATGAATTATTTCAAGCTGCGATGTGTGAAGAGGAGTGATTATGAATATTTTTGTAGGTAACATGACCCGAGAAGTAAAAAAAGAAAACCTTGAAAATATTTTTAGAGAATATGGTCTTGTAGAGTCGGTAACTATTCTCATTGACCGCATAAACGGCGAGTGGAAAGCTTTTGGATTTGTAGAAATGCCTGATGAAAAAGAAGCCGAAAAAGCTGTTGAAAACTTGAACGGAAAAGAGTATTTTGGTCATCCTCTAACTGTTCATCAGGCTCGTTTCCGTACTGAAGATCGTCGAATTCCCGGAAGATTTGGTGGTCGCAGGCACACCGATCTTCCTGAAATAAAAAGATAATAAATTTCATTAAGAAAAAATGAGGTGAAAAATGCAGATCTATGTAGGGAATATTCTCAGTAATATCTCCGAAGATGATTTGCGCAGGGTTTTCGATAAATATGGAAAAGTTACTTCAATTAAAATTGTTACAGACAGATTAAGCCATCCCGAAAAAGAATGCGGCTATGTGGAAATGCCTGTTCTGGCAGAAGCAGAATTCGCTGTTTCCAAGCTTCACCATTCAATGCTGTTAGGTAATACTCTTCAAGTAAATTTTGCACGTTCAGGACTAAGAAATCGCAGGGAAAATGACCGTAAAGGTGGAAGAAGATATTACGATAAACAGTAAAACAAAATCAACTATCTGTAAGAATTCTTAAAAACTAAAATTAATAACAGCTTATTAATTAAACAACGATGATCAATAATATAATCTTTTTCATGATTTTTTCTTCTTAAACAATTCTTTTACAAATGGAGTCTTTTTTTTATTTTCCAGATGCTTTTTTAGTTCCTTACGCAAAAAGATCACATCTTTTTGTACGCTTCGTAAAATTTTATGTGATTTTTCAAAATCCAGTATCCCCACATCCGTAAGAGCAGGTTTAATGTAAATATCGGGTTGGCAACTTTTCATTTGATATTCCACCATAGCCGATTGCATTATCTGGTATGTATTCATTATATTTTCGAACCAGTTGGGTATTTTGGGAGTAGCAGGAACGCTTAAGCTGCCGGAAACATCGATAGCAACGAGAAGATCACAGTCTTCCCGGATAAGATCGAAGGGCAGAATATTTGAAACTCCGCCATCGGTAAGCACCCTGTTTTCGAATACAACAGGCTTAAATAAAGCAGGAATGGACATACTGGCACGGATAGCCGGGATCAGTTCACCGGAATCATAGATCACATCGTTTTTTCTCCAGAAATCTGTTGCTACTATTTTCATTGGTATTTGAAGTTCCTCGAATGTAGAAACAGGTATTTTTTGCTTTAAAAATTCTTCTATACCTTTGCCTTTTATCAAACTGGTTCTACTCAAAAATGAAGGATCGAACATCTTGAGAAGATCTCTGAAATTGATGTCATCCAATATCTTTTCGATCTGTTTTCCGGAAAAGCCTGATGCATAGAAGGCACCAATAATAGCACCGATGCTGGTTCCTGAAATAACTACCGGTTTTACACCGAATTCATCCAATACTTTCAGGAATTCTATCTGGCAGAGACCCCTGGCTCCACCACCACCTAAAGTTAAACCTATACCCTTCATGTTTCTATTTCCTATGTTTAATAATAAAAGTCAAACAAATTAATTAAAGCTGTCTTGACAACTTATTATACTCCATGAAATTTGAATTCAAAATTTGTATAGGAAGTGATTTTGAATAAGCGTCCAATAGGTATTTTTGATTCAGGAGTTGGCGGTTTAACTGTTTTTAAAGAAATAAGAAAACAGTTTCCCAAAGAGGATATTGTCTATTTTGGTGATACTGCACGTGTACCTTATGGTCACAAATCTTACACCACTATAAGCGCATATTCCATTCAGAATGCCAGGTTTCTTTTACAGCGCGGAGCCAAAATAATTGTAATTGCGTGTAATACTTCATCATCTGTGGCATTAAAGCAACTTCAGGACAGCCTGCCTGTTCCTGTTATCGGGGTAATAGAACCCGGGGCAAAAAGTGCGGTTAGCGCTACCAGGAACGGCAAGATAGGCATCATTGGAACAGAAGGCACCATCCGCAGCAAAGCATATTCCCGCGAAATAGATGATCTTAAAAAGGACTGCCAGGTCTTTAGCCGGGCTTGTCCTCTTTTTGTACCCCTGGCAGAAGAAGGCTGGGAAGATCATCCGGTTACCACACTTACAATAAAGGAATATCTTAAACCACTTCTGGACAAAGAAATCGATACTCTTGTTCTGGGCTGTACTCATTACCCTATCCTGAAAGAATCAATACAGAAAGTTGTGGGAAATAACATTGTACTGGTAGACAGCGCAGAAGCTATATCGCAGCAGCTTTATGAGATACTTCCCGATAAAGAGAATGAAGGAACGGGAGAAGATCACTTTTTCGTTAGCGATAACGAAGATAAATTCCGCCAGATAGCTTCCAGGATTTTAAATACAAAGATAAGTAAGTTGATAAAAGTAAAACCGGGTGAAAGCTGGTATTTGTCCTAATGGAAAAATATTCAGAACTTGCCTTCAATATTGTTAATAATCTACTGAAAATT
This sequence comes from Candidatus Cloacimonadota bacterium, assembly GCA_030621085.1. Lineage (GTDB taxonomy): Bacteria > Cloacimonadota > Cloacimonadia > Cloacimonadales > TCS61 > JACNIV01. The sequence goes on from JAUXIJ010000055.1 coordinate 9,458, forward strand.
AAGAGTGATGATGTAATCTCTATTTCCGGTGAGATCCACAATGGCAAGAACACCAACGATGCGCTTGTTGAGCTGCCTTTAATTGAAGAACTCTCGGTTGCCATTCGTAAACGGAAAGCCTTTCCCGTATTGGAAATATCCACAGAGAACCTGAAAAAACGCTTTTTCGCTGAAATGCCGGATGAAGTTTTTTCTGTTCCTCCAAATTATTATAAAAACTGGATAAACTCTATTGATAAATTCATCGAGATTAGCTGGGAAAGCTATTCCAGTGATTTCAGATCTGTTTCGGAAAAACAGCTCCAACAGTTCAAAGATTCCACCAAATCTATCCTGCAATACCTGTTCAATCAGAAGAAGAAGCTCATCTTCCTGAATTTTCCCACACATGAACTGGCAAAATATATAAACAGTGATTATGATTCCCTGCTCAATTCCTACCTGAATGCTGTTGGTTGCAATTATAACCTGTTGAAAATTTACGGAGAAGAACAGCAGGAACAGTTTTTCTCTTATCCCAACTATATAATTATATCACATAGCGAGATATTGAAACTGAAGATCGACAGAGAAAAAATGGAACTTTATACAGGTGATACTACCGAAAATCAGATCATAGTATTACCAACAGGTATTATAGAATTTCCTATTAAGCGTGAGAGTTTGAATGGTGTTTTCTTTGCCGAGAAGATATATTATAAAGAAAAAACCTATAATAATGTTAAACTAAAATTTGAAGACGGTACTGTGCGTTATGTTGCTTTTATGGAAGATAGAAAAGGTAATTTCCACCTGCAAAACGAGCTGATAAACAGCCACAAAGAATGTTATATTACCATTGGGTTCAATAAAAGTATTAATACTTATACAAATTATTTTTCTTACGACAGATGTATCGATGGTAACATTTCCATAAAATTCATAGATAGACAATTTCATCCGCTATTTATTTCCAATGTGAATTCTGAAATTAAAAAAAGACTTCAAGAGTAACAATGAAAACTGGCTTTGATAATAAAAAATATTTAAAAGAACAAACAAATGCGATCCTGGAAAGGGTACAGAAATTCGATGACAAACTATATCTGGAATTTGGCGGAAAAATTATATATGATTACCACGCTTCACGGGTGTTACCGGGCTTTCATCCTAATGTAAAAATGGAACTTTTGCAACAACTAAAAGGAAAAGCTGATATAATATTATGTATATATTCCGGTGATATTGAACGCCGGAAAGTACGAGCCGATTTTGGTATAACCTACGATGCTGATGCTATGAAACTCATTGATGACCTGCGTGATTGGGAAATCGAAGTGACTGCAGTTGTTATTACCAGATATGAAAATCAACCAGCAGCTACTATATTTAAAAACAAACTCGAGCACCGTAGTATAAAAGTATACACTCACAAATTCACCAAAGGATATCCTACCGATGTAGATACTATTGTTAGCGATGAAGGATACGGAGCAAACACTTACATTGAAACTACTAAACCGCTTGTCATCGTTACAGGTCCAGGTCCTGGCAGTGGCAAACTGGCAACTTGTCTCACTCAGATGTATCATGAATATAAACAAGGTATTAAAGCAGGATATGCAAAATTCGAAACTTTTCCCATTTGGAATATTCCTCTTAAGCACCCCGTAAATATAGCTTATGAAGCTGCAACTGCCGACCTTAAAGATTTCAATTTGATCGATCCTTTCCATCTGGATTATTATGGGAAAACAGCGGTTAATTATAATCGTGACGTAGAAATATTCCCGGTGTTGAAGCGGATTTTAGAAAAGATAACCGGTGGTACTTCGATGTACAAATCACCTACCGATATGGGAGTAAATAGAGCCGGCTTCGGTATAATAGATGATAAAGCAACTCAGTATGCATCCATCCAGGAAATTATACGCAGATTCCTGAGATACAAATGTGAATATGCACTGGGTTTCGTTGATAAAGATACAGTCGACCGAGCAGAACTTATAATGAATGAAGTGAAAGCAAAACCGGAAGAAAGAAGCACTGTGGTTCCAGCGCGAAAAGCCGCTGAAGAAGCCGAGAAACAAGGTAAAGGTAATCAAGGAATTTTCTGTGGTTCTGCTCTGGAATTGAAAAATGGAACGATAATTACCGGTAAGAACTCATCCCTCGTACATTCGGCTTCCAGCCTGATCTTGAATGCCATTAAAAAACTTGCCGGCATTCCGGACGAAATACACTTGCTCTCTCCTATGGTAATAGAATCTATTTTTAACCTAGAAAAAAATATTTTAAATGAAAGATCGGTAAGCCTGGATCTGGAAGAAACATTGATAGCATTGAGCATTAGTGCAACAACAAATCCAACTGCTCAGGTTGCCATGGAAAAATTGAAGGAACTCAGAGAATGTGAAGCCCACATGACACATATTCCAACACCCGGTGATGAAGCTGGTTTACGCAGGCTTGGAATCAATCTTACCAGTGATCCGAATTTTTCTTCAAACAGTTTATTTATAGCATAGGATGAAGTGAAAGCATGGCAAAACACATATTCGTAATTGGTGGAGTTTTATCTTCCCTGGGAAAAGGTATAGCTTCTTCATCCATCGGACTTCTGCTGAAAAAAATGGGATACAATGTAGTTATGCAGAAATTCGATCCCTATCTTAACGTTGATCCCGGCACGATGAGCCCCTATCAGCATGGTGAAGTTTTCGTTACTGACGATGGTGCCGAAACCGACCTAGACCTTGGTCATTACGAAAGATTTATAGGTCGTCCATTAACCAGGAATTCCAATTCTACTTCCGGACAGATATACGACACTGTAATAAAGAAAGAACGTCGAGGAGATTACCTGGGCAAAACCGTGCAGGTGATACCGCATGTTACCAACGAGATAAAGAAACTTATATACGATATGGCTATAGAGAACGATATTGTTATCACCGAGATAGGCGGTACTGTAGGAGATATCGAAAGTCTTCCCTTCCTGGAAGCAGTTCGTCAATTCAGGTTGGAAGTAGGAATCAAGAATTCTTTATTTATTTTTTTAACATATGTTCCTTATTTAAAAGCTGCAGGTGAACTGAAAACCAAGCCTACTCAGCACGCAACAACTAAACTCCGGGAGATCGGGATTCAACCGGATATTCTGTTATGCCGTTCCGAAAAACCTTTTGATGACGAGATTAAAAGCAAGATAGCTCTTTTTACAAACGTTCAGAAAAGCCGTGTAATTAATGCTGTGGATGTGAGTACCATCTATGAAGTTCCCAAAGTACTGATGGAAGCTAATATTCATGAAAAAATATGTGAGCATTTCCATCTTCAGCAGAATAAGATAGACTTCTCGGATTGGGACAGGATAATCGATAATATCAAAAACCCTGAAAAGGAAGTTACCATTGCAGTTTGCGGCAAATATGTAAAGCACCAGGATGCTTATAAAAGCGTGGGTGCCTCACTAATTCACGCTGCTGCCTTTCATAAAGTAAAGTTAAATATCAAATGGGTAGATTCGGAAAAAGTGATATCTGAAAATGTCATTAAAAAAAGCTTGGAAGATGTAAATGGCATACTTGTTCCTGGTGGTTTTGGCATACGCGGAATAGATGGGAAAGTGGCGATTGCTAAATATGCCAGGGAAAATGGTATTCCCTATTTTGGAATTTGCCTAGGTATGCAAACTGCAGTTATAGAATTTGCCAGGAATGTTTGCGGATTGAAAGATGCCTACAGCAGTGAATTCGATGAAGCTTGTAAGAATCCGGTCATTAACCTGATGAATGATCAGAAATACATTGAAATGATGGGTGGAACCATGCGCTTGGGAGCATATCCCTGTTCAATAAAAGAAAACAGTGTGGCTCACGACATCTACTCCCAGAATGAAATCTCCGAACGACACCGTCACAGATATGAATTTAATAATGAATACAGGAAAACCATTGAAAAAAATGGTATGCGTATTTCCGGGATTTCACCCGATGACCTTTTAGTAGAAATTGTTGAATTACCCTCTCACCCATTCTTCATCGGTGTTCAGTTCCATCCCGAATTCAAATCACGACCCGATGAACCACACCCTATTTTCAGAGAGTTTATAAAGAAAGCTACAATAGCAAAAAAATAAACCCTACAGTTTGTAAACCTTGATAAAGTTTACAAACAGAGGAACTCTCTCAAATAGACTTTTTCAACGGTTTTACTGTCATTCCCGACTGTGATCGGGAATCCATTTTTTTATGACAGGATTACAGGATTGACTGGACTTCATCAGAGTGAAGCGCGGCAATCTGCTTCACAAGAATTGTCATGAATTAGATTGCTTCCTCCTATGCTAACGCTTCGGCGGGATAGGTCGTCAGATGCCGTAGGAATAATCCCTCGCAAAGACATACCATCCAACCTTATTTTTTTTCTTGTTACAAAATTGTAGAGTGAGTTCTAACCCACAAAGCTGTTGTTCGTATAATCCCACGAATTAATTCGCGGTTTTTTGGAAAGAATGTAAAATGGGTGATAATCCACAAATTAACTGAAGAATAATATTTTCTTTGACAGAAATAATTAAAAAAAGCAATTTAGTTTATGCATAATCAAGGCAATATAATGAGTAATTTAATGATAAGAAATTGATAAAGGATAAAAAATGAGAAAAAAAATAAATTCAGGATTCATTATAATTATTCTTTTGGTTTGGGGAATCTGCCTTTATACAATATTCAGCAGTTTAAGTGTACAGAAACTACTTAATGAGTTAAATGATATTGTTCCAGGCGCAATTACAATGACAAAAATGCAATATGAAGCTACTGATATAAGATCATGGACTTTAGCTTACGTTATAAGAGGAAACATTGCAAGAAACAACAAAACTATTAAAGAATGGTTACAGGATAGTTGGGCTAATCTTGAAAATGAAGCTCAAATACATTATGAACACGAAAAACATATCGGTATAGCGGAACAACAATCAGCCGGGAAAATCGTGAAATTAACCACATGCTTTAGCTTGTGGAAAGTAACATCCTAGAAAAAAGCTCAGCCCTTTAAAGGGCTTTAGAAGAGGTAATATGAAAAAGATATTAGTTATCGATGATGTAAGTGAAAATTTAATAGCTATCAAAGAATCACTTGAAGATTTGATACCTGATTGTCTGGTATTAACTGCTCAGACAGGAAAAGAGGGATTGAAAATAGCAAGAGAAGAACAACTTGATACAATTATTACGGATATGATAATGCCCGGAATGAATGGTTGCGAAATATGCAAAAAAATTATTGAAGATAAAGAATTAAAAAATATACCAGTGGTGATACTATCTGGATCAAAGACCGATACTGAAAGCCGCATAAAATGTCTTGAAGCTGGAGCAGATATTTTCTTATCAAAACCAATTGATCCCGCAGAACTTTCTGCACAGATAAATGTTATGTTCCGCATAAAAGAAGCAGAAGATAAACTGCGCGCTGAAAGAGAGCTGTTAGATGAAACTGTTCAAAAGAGGACTGAAGAACTGGAAAAAGCGAATAACATGCTGAAGCAAGACATTGCAAACCGCAAAAAATCTGAACGAATATTGAAAGAAAGCGAAGAACGATACAGAAGACTGTTTAATTCATCAAAAGACGCTATTATGACTCTGACTCCTCCAGACTGGAAATTTACTTCAGGGAATTCAGCTATAATGGAGATGTTCAAAACTAAAAATATAAAGGAATTCATTAAACTTCATCCCCTGGATGTTAGTCCTGAAAAACAACCTGATGGAACTTCCAGTGCTGAAAAGGCAAGAATAGAAATTCAGAAAGCAATGAAAAATGGATCGAATTTCTTTGAATGGACACACAAGAGATTAGATGGAGGGAACTTTCTTGCCACAGTTTTGCTAACGAAAGTGGATTTGGCAGATAGGAGTTTTTTGCAAGCAACTGTAAGGGACATCACCGAACGTAAAAAGGCTGAGAAAGCGTTGAGAGAAAGTGAAGAAAAATATAAAGAACTAATTAATAACCAGGGAGAGGGGTTCGGTGTTGTAGATACGGATGAACAATTCAAATTTGTAAACCCGGCAGCAGAGAATATCTTTGGAGTTCAACCTGGAAAGCTTGTTGGTCGCAATATAAAGGATTTTGTTAATCCGGAACAGTTTAAACTTGTGCAGAAAGAAACACAAAAACGGAAGAAGGGTAAGAAAAGCGTTTATGAGTTAGAAGTTATCAGACCTGATAAAGAAATCCGAAATATCCTTGTAACAGCTACTCCTCATTTTGACAGTGAGAAGAAACTGATCGAAATCTTTGGCGTTTTCCGCGATATCACCAAGCGAAAAAAAACAGAATTGGCATTGCAAGAAAGTGAAAATAGGTATAAATATCTTTTTGAGCAATCTCCTGTTTCTATCTGGGAAGAGGATTTTTCGGAAGTATATAAATATTTGAACTCTCTTAAAAAAAAGGGAATAAGGGATTTAAGAAACTATTTTGAAAAACATCTTGATGAAGTTGATAAATGTTCACAGATGGTACGTATTCTGGATATAAACGAAATTACTACTAAGCTTTATAATACAAAAAGCAAAAATGAACTGATCACGAATTTAGATTCGATCTTCATTAAAGATTCGCTACCGGCATTTATTGAACAGTTATGTACAATTGCACAAAATAAAACTCATTTCAACGGTGAAAGTATAAATAAAACATTAGATGGAAGATTAATAAATGTGGCTCTTAAATGGAATGTAGTTCCCGGGTACGAAAAAGACTATTCCAAAGTTCTGGTTTCTCTCATTGACGTTACAGAACAAAAGAAGGCAGAGGAAGAAATAAGGAATAGTAAAGAGCGTTTAAAAATAATGAACAAAATCTTGCGTCATGATCTTGCAAATGATTTTGTTGTTATCGGAAGTGCCCTTCGTCTTTATAAAAGTAATTCCGAAACCGTAATGCTGAATGAAATAGAAAAAAGGGTTACTAAAAGTCTGGATACAATAAAAAGAGTGCGAGAGCAAGAGTCTTTTATTGATTCCCATTCATACTTAAATAAATACGATATAACAGAAGTACTTAATGAGATTATAGCAGATTTTCCTGCTGTAAATATCTATATTGAAGGTTCGGGTACTGCCTTTGCAGATGAAGCTTTATATTCGGTATTTGAAAATCTTATTAATAATGCTATCAAACATGGTAACTCAAAAAAGATAGATGTATCAATATCTACTAACGAACAATTTTGTGAGATCAGGTTTAAAGATTTTGGCACAGGCATTCCAGACGAGATTAAGGATAAGGTATTTGATGAAGGTTTTGTACATGGCAAAAAAGGAAATACCGGTATTGGTTTATACATTGTAAAACAAACTATCGAAGGATATGGTGGAAAGATCACTGTAGAAGATAATAAGCCTAATGGTGCAATTTTTGTAATTAATTTAAGAAAAGTAATATAAGTAAATTGAAATTACAAAATTCTGATGTTATTCTATTTTATCTGTTGAATAGAACCTGGTAGATGTAAGGTGGGTGATAACTCACCGAGTTGTTATTCGTTTGATCCCACGAATTAATTCGTGGGTTTCCGGGTAACTGTAGGGCGGGTGCTAGCATACAGGTTAGTAGAATCCCTTCAGTCTTCGCTAAAGCTACGCCTAGACAAGTGCTATTCCCTTTTAACAAAAGGGAATCAGCCTAAGGCTGACAAGCATAAGAAGCTGTAGAAAGAAATTAGCTAGAAAATATTTTCTTTGACAAAAACAAATCAAATAAGCAGTTTAGTTTTTATATCAACAAGGTATGAAGAAAATGGATTATTTGGATAAGATTAAATTGAAGAAGATGAAAAATCTAAATGAGATATCCGCGACATTTGTCGTATACACTACCAAATCCGGTAGTGTTCGCGACAATTTTGACGGGGACACATACATTAACCAACATTCCGCTTCGCTCCATGTTGATTAACGGCGGCGTGCCCCTATTAAAAGACTCGCAACCGTATCGAAGCGGAACATCGTTTAACACTACGTCCACGGGGACTTACAAATCGGCAACCCGTGACTTTGATTTGTTCGTCTTTTATCATCTTACTAATCGCATCAGGATATTGAGGATACTCAAATCCAATGCTCATGGCAAGATGACGTGGCACGCCGCCGTAAGCAGCAACTAAAAAATTTGGAGGATAAAATGAAGAATGGATTTTTTATGTTAATCTTAATATTACCAATTTTTCTTTATGCACAAACCCAATGGCAGGATAATGGCATTCCTGTACGACAAGCTGAAAATATCCGAACAGATGAATTTGTTATTTGCTCAGATGGAAATCAATTTTACGCATGGTCGGACACCAGAAACGACAGTCGTGGTATTTATGCCCAGAAAATGGATATGAGCGGAAACCTGTTATGGGGAGAAGAAGGAATCGAGATCGTAAATGCTGATTATTCACAGGGTAGTCCCAAAGCTCTACCTACAGATGATAATTCGATAATCATTGCCTGGAGAGATTGGAGAAATCCGGATATTCCCGAACTTCGCATTCAAAAAATCGATTCAAATGGAGATTTCCTCTGGGGTGATGAAGGCATTATATTGTGTGCTAATCTACATATGGGTCCATACCCGAAATTAGTGAACGATGTGGCTAATGGAGTTTTTGTTTTTTGGGGTATCACTACCTACGGACAATCAGGATATTATGCTATACATATTTTAGATGATGGTACAATTGCACCGGGTTGGTCAGCAAGTGGAAACTTAATTACAGAGGATTACATAAAATATGCCGCTTCCGACAATGAAGGAGGTGTTGTGTTTACCCAGGTTTACGATGATCAGCTTATGATCCAAAGAATGGATGAAAACGGCAATTTTCTCTGGGGAGCAAATGGGTATTTAATAAGTGATTATGATAGTTATGGCTTCGATGGTTCATTAATTGCGAATGATGATAGTTCCTATTATGTCGTCTGGAGAGATCGTCGCGTTACGGACGGAATTTACTGCCAACTGGTTGATCAAAATGGAAATACGATGTGGAATGAAGATACAGAACTTGTTACTGGTTACGATTATTATTACAGGCATTCGATAAGAACTTCCGGCAACGATCTGATAGTAAGTTGGCTGGAAGATAATGAGCCATATCAAATAATAGTTCAGAAAGTTGGAGCGGCTGGTACAATTGAGTGGAATCCGACCGGCGTGGTTGTGTCTGGTGATCAAAACTGTTACGGCGGCAAACTGGTAGCAGACAACGATGATGGATGCTGGGTAACTTGGGTGAGTGTCATTAATGATGGTTGTAGTGTATATTTGCAGCATTTAAATTCTGCGGGAGTATTTCTTTTGGAAGAATACGGAATACCTGTATGCTCGTTAGAAAACAATCAATTTACACCAACTCTAAATCCTACATCTATTGGTGGTGTTTATGTGAATTGGTATGAAGAAAGAAACGGATTTTCCGGATTTTATTCGCAAGTTTTCAATTCGGCTGGTGTAATGCAATTGCAGCCGGAAGGAAAGGAAATTTATAGTGGGATCAGTAATGAAATTAGGAATTTGGATCTGATTTCCAATGCAAATGGAATTTACTTCTTCTGGCTGGATAATAGATCATACATCTCACAAGGATCAAAAATATACATGCAATCAATCGATTCTGATGGAACTCTTGCCTTTGCAGAAAATGGCATACCGCTTGATTCAAGCACAGATGTAAGCTATAGTGGCTTTGTATCTTGCTATAATCCGGAATCCGATCTTATCTCCATTATTTGGAAAAAAGAGATAGAATGCATACCAAAAGTTTTTGCCTATGCAATGAATTCTTCCGGAACTCTGCTCTGGGGAAATGAAGGACTGGCTTTATGTGCAAATGAAAACATCCAGGAAGATGCCATAATCTCCTGCGATTCTGACTACTTCTACGCAGGTTGGACCAATGATGATAACAACTTGCCGTATCCTACTGTTGATATTTATGCTCAAAAATTAGACGAAGCCGGCAATTTGTTGTGGGGTTTGGAGGGTTTGGAAATTACCACTCTTGCCGAAGATGATTATCTTCAGGAAGTAGTTGGTAGATGTTATATCTGGTTCAATACAGATTGGAATAATCATTATCTTTATGCCAAACTTGTAGATGAAAACGGCAATACTGCACAGGGTTGGGAAGAGAATGGAACTTTGATCAGTGAAATAGAAGAAAATATTTACTTTAATAATGTAAAAGCGAAAGGATTTATTACTTCTCAAGGTTACTTGATTCTCTGGGAAGACTGGCACAATGGTGATATTGACATTATAGGCCAGATAATCACAGAAGATGGAGTAGTTCTCTGGCAGAATAATGGCATAGCTCTAACAAATGAACCTGATGCTCAAACTAATTTCGAAGCAATTTATGATGATGAATTGTATCTCGTCTGGGAAGATTATCGTTCCAATAATCATGGAGAAGTATATACACAGAAATTTGATATAAATGGAAATGAAATCTGGCAGGAAGGTGGCGTTTTGCTTTCCGATGGACGTAATCCGAATTTGGCAAAGATCGGAGATTATATTCTGGTTGTGTGGGAAATTGAAACTGAAGATTATACAAACAATATAAAAGCCCAACTGTTGAACTCATCTGGTGAATCGCAATGGCAAGAGGGTGGAATTTTAATTTGTGATGCTTTTCATGACCAGATAGATCCAAAGGTTGAACTGATTGATGCCGAAAATTTTGTAATTGCCTGGCGGGATAATCGAGCTGGTGAATATGGAGAAAATACAATTCTTTATACTTCCATCTATACTCAAAAAGTCTATGTAGGATCGACTTATTCACCAGATGATATCCTCAATGCCATCACTGCAAAGCTCCATCAAAACTACCCCAACCCCTTCAATCCGACAACAACAATTGAGTTTTCAATCCAAAATGATTCTGAAGTTGAACTCTCAGTTTACAATACAAAAGGACAATTAATTAAAACTTTAATTCGAAATGAATATACAAAAGGTTCTCATTCAATTGTATGGATCGGGGATGATAAATTTGGTAATTTAGTAAGTTCAGGAATTTATTACTATGAGTTGAATATTAACGGTAAAACCGAAGCAGTGAAAAAGTGTTTATTATTGAAATAGGAAAAAAAGCTGCTAACACACAGCTCCACAGCCAAGCAAGAAGAAGAGCAAGAAGAGCCACGCCATATGCGGGCAAGCGTGGCAGCTGCCAAACATTAATCAACATTCCGCTTCGCTCCATGTTGATTAACGGCGGCGTGCCCCTATTAAAAGACTCGCAACCGTATCGAAGCGGAACATCGTTTAACACTACG
>JAUXIJ010000167.1 GCA_030621085.1 Candidatus Cloacimonadota bacterium
GAAAGAGTAGCTCAAATTAAAGAAATGATACATTCTTTTTGTGAGGAGCATTTGACGCAGGAATTGGAAGGGTATGCTGTCAGGTTATGTGAGAAACTCGGTAGAAAAAGAATAATAAATATTGTTCGAGGGAAAAAAGAAATTTGGACAGCATCTATTATTTATGTTATAGCTCGCCTGAATTTTTTATTTGATAAGCAAAAAGAAAATTATATTACCGTTGATACAATTTGTAATTATTTTGGAACAAAGAAATCAACTATCGGCACTAAAGCAACTCAAATCGAAAAAGCCTGTAACCTGAACATCGGCGAAGAGGGCTATTGTAGTAAAGAAATATCTGATTCTTTCACTTTTTATAAAACGCCGGAAGGTTTTATCATTTCCAAAAGGATGATGGAAAATCAAGGATATATTATCAAACTTGACGATGGTGATGAAGCCAGAGAATTACAGGAATTTGCTGATGAAAAGAAAAGAGAGGACAAAAAGGATCAATTGGATCTTTTTGGTGATTAATCCTACTGAAGCATAAAAAATCTTAACTACTCAGCCATATAAAGTGAGTAAGTTTTATTCTCGTTCCGGGGCAGGCAAGGTTCAACGAACGTTGATTTCAGATTAGCCCCGTGTTTCAACTTGGGGACGAATTCCACCAAAGCAAAGAGTAACTTATATGGAGTGAATTGACTGTGTCAATTCATGCTTCAACACCCCGATACAGTCGTTCCTCCTTACGGGGCAGGCAGTTGATGCACTCCAAAACATCAATAAGAAACCACACCACACCCACCAACCACTTCAGTGGTTTATTGCAAACCGTTGAAACGGTTAGGCGTATAGAGTTAACGGTTGGTCCCCGGATTAAAATCCGGGGTTGTTCCTAAAGATTCAACTTATTCTATCTTAAATGACGTAATATGGTAAATACTGAATTTACCGAACCGTATCTAAAACGGCTTCCGGGTGCTTCAATGCAATCCGCAGTAAAATCCTTGCAGGACCTTCCGGTTTTCTTCTTCCTTGTTCCCAGTTTCGCAGTGTGGAAGCGCTTATTCCTAACAGTTTTGCAAATTTATCCTGGGATAAACCATATTTTTCTCTAATAAGTTTTACATCGGATTGTTCAATCTGAAATGAACGACCCGGCTCCATTTCACCACGCATTATTTTTGAACCCTGTTTTATACTTTCGAGTAATTCCTGAAATAATTCTTCTTTCATTTGAATTCCTTCGTAACTATTGATTTTATTATTTTTAATTGTTCTTTTGTCAAATCATCTTGCTCTTTTTTAGGATAAATAAACAACATTAAAATTGTATCCTGCTTTGAAAACAGATAGTAGATAATCCGTGTTCCGCCGCTCTTCCCGCGACCTGAACCTTGCCATCTTATCTTTCTTAACCCTCCACTTCCAATTATTATTTTTCCAGATTCCGGAAATGCCAGAAGATAATTTTGCAGGTTTCTATATTCTTCGTCATTCAAGAGCGATTTCAGTCTTCGGGTAAAAATTGGTGTTTCAATAAACTTCATAAAATAATATACGCCATTGACGTATGTATTGTCAAGTGAATTGACAGTAAAATTTCAACCGTCTTTATGGCGCCCTTAAAGTCAAAAACTCGGGGTTACAGTGAATTATATTCTCGACTTTACTTTCTATAAATGGTTCGTTATGGCATTTTTCAGATTAATATCAATATGTTTTCGTTATATAGCGAGATACAGGGCATTTAA
>JAUXIJ010000184.1 GCA_030621085.1 Candidatus Cloacimonadota bacterium
AAAAAAGGATGGTCTGAAATTTTCTTAGATGTTTCACGCTTTGCTGGTACTAAAACGCCTTTTACTTTGCCATGATAAAGAACTGTTACATTTTCGTTTCTATCGAGAGCTTTGAGCACATCACTCATTTTGTACCTTAGGTCAACTACTGTGGCTTTCATTGCACACCTCCATAATATGTATATTTTATGATATACATAATTAAGAAAAATATCAAGGGTTGTTTCTACACAGACAACCTTTTTTGAAATGGATTCTGTAACCCGATCGGGGAGCGGATATCCAATACTAAGGGCTAACTCAAAAGACTTCTGGATTCCTGCCTGCGCGGGGCGGCTGCCGCCTATTCCCATGGCGGAATTGATTTGGATAAGGATCTATAAACAGCGTCTGTCTTCAGCAACATATTTTTTCTATCTAAATCTTCTTTTTTACAAAATACTTTAAGAGAAATATGAAACTTTTGCTTTTTTTCATTAAATATTACAATTTCACAATAATTCCCTCTATCATAAATAAATTTGTATGGATAATCTTCTCTTTCGGAAAGCAATGTTGCCCGGTAAACTTCGTCAAATTTTAATGGAATATGTTCAAAACATATATCATTATACTCTGGAGCTATATTTACACCAAGTTCATCTGCAAACTGCTCAAGTTCCTCTCGTGTGCAGTTAATAGTCCTGTAATATCTCTTATCTAATATATCCTCGCATTCACAACGAATATATTCCAAAAGAGAATGACTTGCTTCCTTCTCAATGCCGGGATCAATTCTGTTTTTTCTCTTCTGATATTTCTTTAATCTGTCATAATTTATAATTGCTCTTTTTAATCCACGAAAAATAGATGATCTTCTGTTTGCGAATTTGAGATCTCGCAATATAATGGTTTTGAAACGGTTTATTACTGCATCCTCCAAGTATTTGATATCTGATAAAGTCAGTATCAGCCTGGGGCCTTCTTCTTCCTCCTCAAGATGATAAAGAGCTTCATAAAAAGCCACTTCCGGCATCTCACCGGAATTCTCAATCCAATCGACTTCTTGTAGCAGATAGCTTTCCCTGGAATTCACTTTTGCTCAATTCTCTTTAAAGCTTCTCTTGCGGCATCTCTTACTTCATCATGGTATATCTTGCTGTATGATATATTTTTCAACTTAGGAACCATTTCGATATTTCCGGTTTCTCCCAAAACATATATAATATCGCCCTTAATTCGGTCCTCAACACTTTGGAACTGCTCCCACAGGGGATTAATAACCTGGCCGGCCAGTGAGTTATTCTTCTCAACAATATATTCGAATGCCACCATTGCACCAAGACGAACCGGCCATTTTTCATGAATAAGTGTATTAATAAAGGCGGGAAAAATACAGTTATGGTCAAACATCATTTCTGCTACCTGATCGGCATTACCTTCTTTTAATAAGCTAATAATTGATGACGTGCTAAGATTGGAAGGGTTGCGGTTAACAATTATCTCAACTATTTCGTTAAGATTTGTAGTACC
>JAUXIJ010000173.1 GCA_030621085.1 Candidatus Cloacimonadota bacterium
GGCTAATATCCTTGAGTTGGTCAAGCGAATGTTTGAAGCCGTAGGTCCAGAGAATTTTTCCGATCCGGATGGAGTTGAAATACCAATAGCTTATCACAAAAGCGATAACTCAAAAACTACGCATATACAAGATAAAGCTATAAGGGAGGCAGGGAATGAATTTTTACAACAAATCGGAGCAATTCCTGCAGAAGACTGTGGTCCACAACTTAAAAAAATAGCCGAAGCGTTTGGGCGAATTGCTTATTGGTATCTACAAAATGAAAATTCTAAAAATTTGGAAAGTAAACCCCCACATCAGGCAATTAGGATCGAAATACAAGAGCCTCCCATTTTAGATGAAACTTCGAAGAAGATATATGATAATCTTATAAAATATGGAATATTCCTTCGGGATACAAGAGGAAAAAGTCAAAGAGGACATGTCATTGATAGGCTATATCTCCGGAGTCTTTTGATTCCAACCTTTAAATTAACACATAGCAAAAGGGATTCCGTACGTTTGGATGAGGAAGGATTTTTATTGCTATTGAACGAACCCGAAAGGTATAAAAACACGTCCACAATTAAAAAAACGGCAAAGGTAGCAAAATCCTTGACAGATGCAAAACAAGTGAGGCTTTTCGATGAATGACTTACCTTTCTCGGAAGTTTTTCCAAAGATGGAGCTTCTTGATACGTCTAAAATTCCCGAAGATTCAGTCTACGTCGGAGCTGCAGGTTTTGAAGATAGATGTCTGGCATTTCTTGAAGAATGCAGTGAAAAGAGTATAAGATTCCAGAAAGTCGTTGGCATAAAATATGAACCCTTTGATGAAAAGAACAAAGTCAATGAATTTGAAGAATTAGCGATTAAGGTAACTAAAAAAAGCAAATTAGAATGGGTAACTTACGATCGCCCCAATCCTGAAGAATTTTCTAATTCCATTACACACTTGGAAAAATTAATTGGTTCAGCAGAAAATATTGTTATCGATATTTCAGGCATGTCAAAATTTTTAATAGTAGTATTGCTTTACGGGTTAAGAGAGTGTCCAGGCAACATTCACATTATATATTGCGAAGCAGAAATTTATCACCCTTTAAGAGAAGAATATGAATCTGAAAAAGAAAAACTCCCAGAAGATACGCCACCTTCGTTTCTTACTACTAATGTTTATAAAATCGTTACTACGACTGAATTATCCAGTACATCAATGCAAGGATCTCCGTTATTGATAATTGCTTTCCCCACATTCAATTATAAAGAGATGTACGCATTATTAAATGAAATCACGCCACAGTGTTTGATTAAAATTGAAGGGAATCCCAGAAAAGTACATAATCAATGGAGATTGGAAGCTATACGCCGGATTAATAGAAAGATAGCTCGTGACTTTGCTCCGAATATTGAAAATATATCTGAAGAAGAGTTAAGTACGTTTGAGTATCTAAAAACGATTGGCATCCTCAATGGTATTTATGATAAACATAAATACACGCATAAATGTATTATAGCTCCAACTGGCAGTAAATTACAGACACTGGGAGTTTTATTTTTTAAACAAATGTATCCTGAAATACAGTTGATATATCCTGCCACATCTAAGTTTTCAAAAGAATATACTGAAGGGTGTACGGAAAT
>JAUXIJ010000006.1 GCA_030621085.1 Candidatus Cloacimonadota bacterium
ATACTATTTCTTTTTTCAAGTTCTTCAAAATCAACTTCATGCCCATCGAAATCCGGTCCGTGCACACAGCAAAATTTTGTTTTATTTCCAACAGTTACACGACATCCGCCACACATACCTGTTCCATCTATCATGATTGGGTTCAAGCTAACCATTGTTTTGATCTTAAATTTCTTTGTGAGTTTGCATACATTCTTCATCATAATGATGGGACCGATCGCATAAACTTCCTGAATATCGAATCTTTCTCCAAGATATTTTTCCAGAGGTTGAGTTACAAACCCTTGCTGACCGTAGCTTCCATCATCTGTTGTAATGACCAGTTCATCGCAAAGAAGTTGCATTTCTTCTTCTAAAATAAGCATTTCTTTTTCCCGGGCACCGATAATACCGATTATGAAATTCCCAGCTTCCTTCATAGCCTTGGTTATATGATGCAAAATTGCAATTCCGGTTCCCCCACCAACGACGATAACCGTTCCAATTTTTTTTATGGGGGCTACTTTACCAAGAGGACCAACTACATCTTTAAAGAAATCACCTTCATTAAGGGATCTCATCAGAGCTGTGCTTTTCCCCACAACCTGAAATATAATTGTAATTGTTCCCCCAAACGAATCTACATCTGCAACGGTGAGTGGTATTCGTTCACCTGTTTCATTAACACGGATGATGACAAACTGACCAGGTTTTATCTTTTTTGCAATTTTGGGAGCACTAACATCAAATCGAATAATCGTACCCTTTGCCATTTCCTGTTTTTGGATGATCTCGAACATATTACCATTCCTCACTATCTTCAATGATTATATACTTCAGATCCTCATCACTTAATCCATGCCATGTACATCCTTTCTTAGAACAAATATAAAAATCTATCATTTTTGACATTGCTGCCACAGAAATTCTGGCAATTTCGGAACCACATTGTGGACACTTTTTATCTTTCTCTATCAAACTGCTTTCGCAATGCCAGCATTTAATCTCTTTTATTGCTTTCTTCTCCGGAAGACGAATAGTAGATTTATGGGAAAAAACATTCAGGTATGGACTGAGAAGTAAAAATCCGATCTCTCCATCATCCTTTTCTATTTTAAATTTCAGCATATTATTTTCTATCAGGCCTTTTTTACAATGTGGGCAAAATGATTGCAGATATGTTCCAGAAGTAATGATCTCTTTATCATCTTTTATCGGAGTTTTTTCCTCTACCTTCCCGGGTTTCTTTATTATTTGAATATTACTGGTTCTACTAAGATAGGAAAAATCCCTATAAATATGATTTAGCGCTGTTTTCAAATCCTGGAATTCAACTGAATGATTTTTGCATCCCGATCTGGAACAAATGCTTACTTTCCCACCTGCTAGAAGATAAAATTGGATTAATGGAGAAGAACACTCTTTGCACTTCTGATCACTCAATATCTCTGTATTACAATGAGGACATTCAAAAGCTGCTATTTTGTCTTGAGGAATATCTATATCAGAATGAAAATTATAGCTACCATAGATCGAACTTAACCAGATTGTTCCTTTCTTACCATCTATGGCAATTTTCAATTTTACCGCTTGTTCGTTATCAACCAGATTCTCTTCATCCATTAACGATTTATGGCAGATGGGACATTTAACTTGCAATGAAATCAAATCTAACATAGTTCCTCCTTTTATTAATCTCTTATGATTTGGGGAAATTTTCCCCAGTGATACTTTCCTCTCCGATTTTCAATATAGTCGCTAAATAAGTCAAGAAAATTATTATTAAATAAAAAGAAAAAAGAAAAAAGCCCTCATAACTGAGGGCTTTTTTAACATATTATCTAAATTGAATTAAACAACACCGTGATCGATCATTGTATCTGCTACTTTGATAAATCCGGCAATGTTGGCACCTTTCACGTAATTAATAAAATCTCCTTCTTTACCATACTGAACACATTGTTCATGAATTGCGATCATGATATTATGAAGCTTTTCATCAACTTCTTCTCTTGTCCAACTAAGACGAAGACTGTTTTGAGACATCTCCAGACCGCTTGTAGCAACACCACCTGCATTAGCAGCTTTTCCCGGTCCGTAAAGAATTTTATTCTTCAAGTAAATTTCAATTGCTTCTGGTGTTGAGGGCATGTTTGCACCTTCACTAACTAAGAAACATCCGTTGTTGATAAGTGTTTGAGCATCGTTAACATCGATTTCATTTTGTGTTGCACTTGGAAGAGCTATATCACATTTTTCTCCCCAGGGTCTCTTACCTTCAACATACTTAACACCGTATTTTTCTGCATATTCCTTAATTCTACCACGTTTAACATTTTTAAGTTCCATTACGTAAGCCAGTTTTTCAGCATTTATTCCATTCGGATCATAGATATAACCACCAGAATCTGAAAGCGTAACAACTTTTCCACCAAGTTCGTTAACTTTTTCAGTAGCATACTGAGCTACATTCCCGGAGCCGGAAACTGTGCAGATCTTACCTTTAAAGGATTCCCCTCTTGTTTTAAGCATTTCTTCTGCAAAATATACCTGACCATATCCTGTTGCCTCCGGTCTGATAAGGCTTCCACCCCAGTTCCTTCCTTTTCCTGTGAGAATACCAACAAATTCATTCCGGAGTTTCTTATACATTCCGAACATATAACCGATCTCTCGTCCGCCAACACCGATATCACCAGCGGGAACATCTGTATTTGGTCCTATATGACGGAAAAGTTCACTCATAAAGCTCTGACAGAAATTCATAACTTCGTTGTCAGATTTTCCTTTGGGATCAAAATCTGATCCACCTTTACCACCACCCATTGGAAGAGTAGTAAGACTGTTTTTGAATACCTGCTCGAATCCGAGGAATTTGAGGATACTAAGATTAACAGATGGGTGCAAACGAAGACCACCTTTATATGGCCCGATAGCGCTGTTAAATTCTACACGGAAGCCGCGATTTACTTGAACATCACCATTGTCATCTACCCAGGGAACTCTGAACATAATTACTCTTTCAGGTTCAACGATTCTATCTAAGATCTTCGCTTCAACGTATTTCGGATTGGATTGATAAACATCCCAGATAGATTCTACAACTTCTTTTACAGCTTGCATAAACTCAGGTTGACATTTGTTTTTTGCTTCAACCTTCTCTAAAAATTCATTCATCGTCATAAAAAATCCTCCAAAATTTTTTCTGAAAAAATTTAAACTCAGATTATTTGTCAAGTGCAATAATTTTCCATAAATAGTTTACAATATTTTTTATGTTTTTAATTATAATAAAACTCTGAATGCTTTAGATGGATTTTCAAGATTAAATTTAATAATTACCAGATCAGGTTTATGATAAGCAGCAGAAAAGAGATTTGTTTTTCCGATTTTTTGCTTCCATGAACCTGTGATGCCGGAGGATTCATGAATATGTCCATGGAGAGTAATAAAAGGTTGTTTTTCTTCTATAAATCTTTTTATGGCAATGCTTCCCACGTGTACATCAACCGGAGCATGATCTACTAATTGTCCATCTAAAGCTGCTCTATCGAGCTTTGTTTGATATGGTGGAGCATGAAATAAAAATATCGAATTCGAAAGATTCTCCTCCGCAGTTAATTTCTCAAGATCATTTTTTATAGTTGAATATTCTTTTTCATGATCTGAAATGGAATAAGTTCTATAACCTTCAGAGGGTGAGACACAACCAACATCTACGAACCTGGAAACATCGTACCGTTCCCAATCTTTTAATAAGAAAGGACTTGGGGGAATATAAGCATATCCATATATTTGAAATTCTTTATAATTTGCTTTCCGATTATGAATATAAGACCATATACCAAGATTTTCTGCTTCCAGAAAAGAAATTTCCTCACTTCTCGGATCATCATTTCCCAGTATTAAATACACTTCCGGGTAACCATCACCAATATTTGCTTTTAAATCCAGAAATTTTTTAACCAAATATTCATTAACGAAATCTTTGGAATGGATATCAGACAAAGCATTAAATGCTGCAATAGAGGGTAACAGGTCACCACCCAGAAAAACAATATCAGGTCGTTCTTTTTCTATTTCATTGAATAGTTTCTCGTATCTATCGATTTTTCCGTGAATATCTGAAACGAAGAAGCATTTAATCATTTTATCGATTGTTTTCCAGTTAAGAAATATCCTTCATTTTCAAGGGACGAGCTGCATTGGTTACAGCATCGATCTTAATTGCATAGCTTGTTTTTTTCTTTATGTCATCATCTGTAATGATATGAACATCGAGCAATCCATCACTTTTAAATCCTGTTTTCTGATAATTTATTTCAGCCAGACACAAACTCCATCCTTCTAACCAATTCAAAAGTTCTTTTTTCTGTTTCTCAGTTCCCCTGAAATGTATTAATATATCTATATCACTTGCAGGACCGGCAACAGCATTTTTGGTGCTTCCAAAAATATAAATTCCTTTAACTCCGAACCTACCGGGATCTAGTTCACCTGCAATTTGTTCTGCCATATTTGATCTCCATCTCCAGTGATTCTCTGATTGAGGAGATGGTAATAATTCAATTTCTTCTGTAATTTGAACTTCTTCTGTAGGAAAGGAAAGATAAGCCAAAGCTTCATTCGAGTCTGCATTCATTAAAATTTTAAGAATCTTTCCATCTGTCACTTTTCTTATATCGATAACTTTTATTACATCTTCTAATGAAGAAAATTCCGGTAAAAGATTTCTTAGAATATTTTCAGATTCCGTAAAAAATTTTTCATTAAATGCAATGCCTTTATCATCTGGATATAGAGGTAAATATTTAATTGAAGATTCAACCAGATCCTGAAAGAAATGAGTTCCGAAAGACAAATCCGGGGTATAATTTCCTTTTTTCTTTGCTATCTCGATCAGCATTGCAGTGTTATTAATGCCCGAATATGTTATATTGACCCCAAGTTTAATATCTCCTCTGCTGCCCCATCTTCCAGGTCCCATTAGAATGAATTTCTTTTTGGGTAATACTTTATTAATATTTTCAACTGCTCTTCCAATTGATCTCAATTCTTCAATGGTTTCCAGAGAATTATACATATCCGGATCGACATATACAATATGAGAAATATTCTTAAGTTTACCGTTTGACACATATTTTTTTGCATTAAAAATGATATTTTCTTCTGCTATATCTCGCGGTATTATGGAAGGAATATTATCTTTAGAATAGCATTGAGCTCTGCACTGTAACAGATAAAAATCCTTTCCATCAGAAGCAAATTCAATATCTACCGGCATGTTGGTTTTTTCTTGAAGAATATCTAATACACTTTTCATTTTTTTCAAAAAAGGTGTTCCGGAAATCAATCCGTTAAATGTAACAATTAAATCATCTTCTTTAAAATTAAGATTAAATAATGGTTTAGATGAAAACCGATTCTCTTCATAAACAGATACTATTTTTTCTATCACTGGATATTCATTACCAGATACTTTTAGTAGATCAGTTATTTCAATTGTTTCAAAAGAATTATCTTTAAGATTGATAACATCAATTTGACGAGGAGAATATCGCAGGATCTCATCGGAAGTTATATTAACTTTCAGATTAGGTTGTCCCGGTGCAGTTAAAATTGGATAATCATCGCTTAATCTGTCTACAGATCTAGTGCCCAATCCCGGAACCATTCGTACCAATCCATCTTCCCTTTTTATTCTGGGAGACCACCTGAATTCATTATTACTGAAGGCAACTCCTGCATAAGAAGGCAGGAAGTAATCACCTACTTTTGTTCCTACAACTTCCTGAATTATCAAAGCCATCTCTTCATGAAAATCAAGTAATCCTCGCTCTTTTCTGTATTCGATCGGATCAGGTCCAAACGTGGAAGCATAGATTTCTGCAACTGCATCCATCAAAGCATTCAAACGTTCATTTTTGGAGCCCTGATTTGCTAAAAACAGACTTTTATATTTTCCTGAGAAAGCTGCTCCTACTCTATCTTCCAATAAACTGGAACTTCTTACAACTATCGGGTTTTCTCCAAAATCGTCTAAAGCAAGTGATAATCCGTTTATCATATCATTAGGAAAATGAGAATTCTTAAAAATCTGAATGATATTACCGTATTCTTCACGGATCTGTTCTATTGATTTATACTTCTGTTCAAAAGCTTCTTCCAGATTATTATAATGAAGAAAATGCTGCATCGTATCTGAGGTTATACACCAGGTTTTGGGGATTTTAATGTTCAGGTCTTGATCATTATCTCCTTTTGCGTTTTTCAGGATATTATAGGCAAGAAATATACCAGCGCTTTTCCCGCCTAATTTTCCATGACTATTCTGCGGAAAAATAATGTGTTGCATAATATAATAAAAGTCTTTAACATTTACGTAATTTTTTGCGATATTAATGAACTCAAGTTGCTCTGTAAAAAGCCTGTAGATCAATAGAACATTGATATTTATGTTGGTATTTAAAGATAATTCTGTCTTATCAAGACCAAGATGACGATAACGACTTATAGCATTCTGGATATCATTGAGAGAAGAAGCCAGGCTTTCAAGTGCTAAAATTAAGAAATCTAATTTATCTTCCTGGATCCATTTTTGAAAATTTTTTAATATATCTTCATCACTCAGATATTCAGAGGCTATTATAAAAACCTGATCACTAAGATCGGTCATTGATTCTATATCTCTTTTCTTACTTGGAATATTTAAATCAAAAGTTGAATTTGTGGTTTTTGAATTTTTTTCACCCTCAAAAGAAAGTAGTAATTCCCTTGCTTTATCTATGCCTATCAGGCATAAATAGTTCATCATTTTCCTAGAGATTCTTAAAAATAAGCTGGAATCGGTTGCTTTTATCAGATCAATAATTATTTTCCAATCCTTTTTTTTATGGCTTTCAATAACATCTTTTACCGTGTCCAGCTCCATAACAGTTTGTTTCAACTTTTTATGATAAATATAATTACCTACTCTTTCGGTAATTGTCTTTAATAATTTTTTTTCATCAGGTAAGAACGGATCTTCCTTACATAATCCGGTTGTATCAATATAAAAAACCTGAATTTTTCCAACAATTTTCTTTTCCACGATAATGTTTGCACTTAGAAAACAGTCTGTTTCCTTAAAACCTCCAGATTGAAATACCAGGTTTTTATAATTGATTTTCACCTTACAAATCTTGCTATATTGCCAACCCGGCGGAATTACTTTGATTAACTTTTTAAAGATGTCTTCAAGCTCTGCATTATAATTTTTCAGGATTTTTTCAACATTGTATAAACAGTTTAATTCTTTTGCTCTTTCATTGAGATTTTCTATTAATAACTCTAAATTCTTACTTTGTTTTTTCATTTTAATATCACTCCTGTTCCGTTGCGACCATCCACCTTTACTTTCAAAGGTGATGATAATTGAACATGCTGCACGAATTTAGTTTCAGTAATAATTTTCTGCTTTAAAAGCCAGCTCCAGTCAATCTTTATTTTTTGAGTATTCTTGCATGAGAAATAAAAAATCCCAAAACTGGTTATATTATGAAAGAAATGAGAACCTTGGCTATAATCCGGATTCATGTCCGGCAGGCTGGATTCCACGATAACTTTTGCACCGGATATCTGATTCCAGACAACAGGAATTCCCAACCATGGATCTGAAGATCCCCACCTGCCAAATCCAATTAAAATGTAATTGATATCTTTATCGGTCAGAGAAGAATTGATCTGCTCAATTTCCTTAGACATCGCTCTTGTATACTCAGCTCTGAAATCGTTTGGTTTGATAAAGACAATGTCTTTGATCGTATCATTGACACCATTACCCATAATATGATTGGAATAAATAAATATCTTCTCCTGCTTGTAATCTTCGATATGAACTTCAACAAATCTATTTGAGACAACCATGGGTCTTACCTGTAAAAAACCAAATCTGGCAGATTGGATATTATCCGGCTTATAAGATATCGCAAATTCAATTTCAACTTCTGTCTGAAATTTTTCTTCTGATACTTCCATTATTTTTTTCAAGACCTCATTCAAATGTATGATCTTTGTCTTTAAGATCGGCGCAAATGTAATTACTCTTGGTCCATAACCGGAAATTCCAGAATAGATACGGTCGGATTGAAGATCATAGGTAGAACAGATGTTTTTGATAATATCGTCTTCTTCTGCTTCTTTAAGCGTGTGCTTCTCGAGGTATTCTGTTTCTTTAATAGGATCGTATTCAGAAAGTTTCCCCAAATTAACAGACCAAAACTCAGTTTGAGTCATCTTTAACATATCATTTGTAGAATTATAAGGTGGTGGAGCAGCAGGAAATTCTGGTGAATAATTCCACACTTTTCCTCCATCAACAATTGATTTTCCAAGACCCAAAGCAAGGCTCACAACTCCACCTTCCGGTTTAGATTTTCCTGTGGGATAAAAATTATACGATCTGGCAACACCGGATATGGCCGGATAAAATCTATCGCTATATTTTTCTCCAACTATTTCCTGGATTACAACAGCCATTTTTTCTTGCTTAATATCTTTTTTTATTGCTTTAAAATAGTTCTTGGAACTACTGAAAAAAGTGGAAGCATAAACAAATTTTATTGCTTCTACTAATTTATTGAAACGAGTTTTAGTATCAAATTGATTATTAGGGATCATTTTCGTTTCGAAAATTCCAGCCAGAGGTTCATACATTTTATCTTCGAACAAACTTGAGGACCGAATAGCCAGAGGTTTGTGAATTTTAGAAATAAGACTGAATAAGTCACCATCGATGAAAGCCGGTAAACTTGCTTTTTGGAAAGCATTTGCAATAATATCATCAGATTGATCGGATAAGGCAAGATTATAAAGGTCATTTTCTTTCATGAAAATATCAAAGATATCTGTTAAAATAACTGTCATTTGTGGAATATCAACAGTTATATCATTGAATTTATTGTCTTTAAAAACAGAATCTATTGTATCTTTCATCAAGATCAGGCTGGAAGCTTTACCACCCGGTTCATCATTCCCTATGAAATTGAAGCTGCTGTTCTTATACATGAGGTTTCTATCAAATATTATTTTTTTATTCATTTTAGTAAAGTTCCCATCAGATTAATGCATTTGCTTCCAATAAAAAAAGCAGGGAACTTTAATGTCCCCTGCCATATAATTTAGACTATATCCAACCTCTATCTCTGGAAGCCTGTGCAACTTTGTTTATCGAGATCACATAGGCAGCATCCCTCATATAAAGATTCTTTTCTTTGGCCAGTTTAGAAACATCGAGATATGCAGAAGTCATTTTAACATCCAGCTTTCCAAAGACTTCATCCTTTTCCCAGTAGTAATTCATATTACATTGAACCTGTTCAAAATAACTGCATGTTACACCACCGGCATTTGCCAGGAAATCCGGGATCATGTGAATTCCTCTTTCCTTGATAACTGCATCTGCTTCCGGGGTGGTTGGTCCGTTCGCACCTTCAGCAATTATTTTTACTTTAGAACTGATCTTATCAACGTTATCTTTCGTGATCTGATTTTCAAGAGCAGCAGGAATAAGAATATCAACTTCCTGCTCGATCCATTTATCACCAGATAATACTTCATAACCGAGAGCTTTGGCTTTTTCTTTGTCGATACCACCAAATCTATCCGTGATAGATAATAGAGCATCAACATCGATCCCATCAGCTTTTGCGAATGTATAAGAAGTATTATCAGCTTGATCCCAAGAGGAAACACAAACTACTTTTCCACCTAATTGATTGTAAAGTTTTATGGCATATTGAGCAACATTTCCGAAACCTTGAAAAGCAGCAGTAGTATCTGCCGGTTTGATATTCATTTCCTTCAAAGCTTCTCTAACTGTGAAGATCACACCATAACCGGTTGCTTCTGTTCTTCCCAGCGAACCACCCATTCCAACAGGTTTTCCAGTGATCATTCCAGGATATTTTGCTCCGCGAATAGCTTCATATTCATCGAGCATCCAAAGCATGTGCTGAGCACTTGTCATAACATCCGGTGCAGGAACATCCTGCAATGGTCCAACATCACGTGCAATTTTTCTTACCCAGCCTCTGCAGATCTGTTCCTGTTCTCTTTCACTCAAATTATGAGGATCACAGATAACTCCTCCTTTACTTCCTCCCAAAGGGATATCAACAACTGCGCATTTCCAGGTCATCCACATAGATAGAGCACGAACAGTATCTATTGTTTCCTGGGGATGGAATCTGATTCCACCCTTACCGGGTCCCCTGGCATCGTTGTGCTGACATCTGAATCCCCTGAAAACTTTCGATGTTCCATCATCCATTTTTACTGGAATACTGAAATGATATTCCCTTATCGGATTTCTTAATAAATCCTTTGTTGCTTCATCTAAATTTAAGATTTCGGCAACATCATCAAACTGCTTCTGAGCCATCTCAAAAGCGTTAAATGTCCTACTCATTTTTAACTCCTTTATTTTTTTTTATTATCGATGACTTTTTATTTTTTCCTAAATTTATAGTCAATATGTTTATATTGTTTTCAGTATTTTATTTTATTTTAAAAATTTACTTACGTAAGTGTTATATTTTATAATAGATTGAATTGTAATATTTTTTTCAAAAAAGTTTTACTTTTAAGACATGAAAGCATGGCATATCCGCTTTATAAAATAGTAATCTGATACCCTTTTACCTTGACATAATATGAGAGTATAAAGTTTATTTTGGCTGTAATTTAAAAAAGGATTAAATATGAAAAGATTGGTAGTTCTTATTATGTTGCTTTATGCAATTTCGATTTTTGCACAATATGGAGACATTAGCTGGAATTCTCCGCAATTAACTTCAAACAATTCCTTTTCCTTTTTAGAAAAAAACCTGGATGAATCTAACTTGTTTTCGTTGAAAAATATACGGGTGTTACGAGATTCTTCTACCATTAATTTTGCGCTTTTTTCCTGGCAGGATTTCAAACATTCAGTAAGTAATTTCTTTTCGCAGGATGATAATTCTTATTTTCTTTACTACCGATCACCGGATAGGCAACCTAATCGATTAGATCCAAGATCTTCCTCAATGTCTTTTCATCCTAACAACATACCGCTAAGATCTCTTCTCAGGTTTAGTTTACATACCGGAAGCGACTTCGCAGTAAAAGGTGATAATAATTATTATTTTGTTTTTTATGGTACAAAACTTTCCGGTTATATTAACCGCAGACTGTTTTTTTACGGATACTGGTGGGCAGGTCATTTTGCAGGCGATACAGATTATGCAGATTCGACTTCAGCTCTGATTGATAGCTGGACGCAAAGTTCCAGCGATAACGATCAAATCCATCTTGATAATATTACCGGTAAAATTACCTATATTGGGAAAGGTAATTTTTGGTCAGCTTCTATTGGTAGAGGAAAATACGAGATAGGAAGCAATATCGGTGGAAGTATCATCTTGAACAATGACTGCAATGATTATGGATATTTCAGTAATAAGTTCATTTTTAAAGAACTTTATATCTCATTTCTGCATGCCACTCTCATACCGGACAGCACCAGCTACCTGGAAGATAAAAAATATACAGATAAATTCCTGGTGATTCATAAGATCGGTTGGACACCGAATAATAAATTTGAACTTTTCCTGGGCGAAGAAGTTATTTACGGCAACCGGAATATCGAGGTGAGTTACCTGTTACCTATAACATTCTGGCGAGCTACGGAGCATAATATTGCTGACCGCGATAATGTGCTGATCTTCGCAGGAATGAATTGGAAACCGATAAATAATAATCTTATTTACTCTAATTTTATTCTGGATGAACTGCGAAAAAGTGAGATTTTTGGAGATTGGTGGGGAAACAAATATGCATTGCAGATGGGAAATTCCTATACTTTTGACCAACAGAGGAATTTGAAGTTAAGCTTGGAATTTACAGCGATCCGTCCCTGGCTATATACACATTACATCTTGCATAACAAGTTTTCTCATGACAGGATAGGATTAGGTTTTCCGGAAGGAAGCAACCTGATCCAGTTCGCAACAGAATTCAATATTGATCTAAGACAAAACTTGAATTTCAACCTGCATTCAGCTTTCACCAGGCAGGGAAGCGTGGGAAACAGTTTCAGCATTAATTATGAGTCACGTGATAAATCAAAAGATAACGACACACATTGGCTGGAAGGAGAAATTACCAATAAACTTTCTCTTTGCCCTGTGATAACCTGGCAGCCACTAGCTCATCATCATCTGAAAATTGGACTTTCTTCTACACAGACCGAAGAAGAAGATATGGAAAACGAAATATTCATCAGTTATCAGGCAATTTATTAATGGATTTAATTATACTGGTTTTCTCTGTTTTCTTGATAATTCTCGGATTGAGTATCTTACGAAACTGGAAGGTTAAATCCCCTGTGCAAAACACTTATTCCATCCTGATAGCCTGTCGTAATGAAGAAAGTAATTTACCTGAATTATTTCAATCCCTCAGAAAGATCGACTATCCATATGATAAATTCGAGATTATTATTGTAGATGATGCATCTGATGATGATTCCTTCAGGCTGATCAGCAATTTCTGTACTGATTTTAAGAATGCGAAATGCTTCCGACTCGAAGAAAAAGACACTGAATATTTTGGTAAAAAAGCCGCTCTCAAGAAAGCTGCTGATAATGCGATTTTTGATTTTCTGCTCTTCACAGATGCCGATTGCTTTCCGCAACCAGATTGGCTGAAAAGTTATAATAAAAATATCTCCGATAAAACAGGCATGGTAGTGGGAAATTATGAAGAGAAAAATGCATCGAGTTTCCGAATATTTTCAAACCGTATATCCTTTGCCATTTTTGCAGGCACCATTGGATTGAATTGTCCTTTCAGCGCTGCTGGTGGCAACTTGGCTGTACGAAAGAAAGCATTTCTGGAAGTTGGCGGTTACGATAAAATAAGACATCATCTAGCCGGGGATGATAAACTACTTCTTAACCTGATAAGGAAAACAGATTGGCAGATATCCTATAACCCGGAATCGGTTGTACAGACAAAAGCAGTTCCCGATAAAACAAGTTCCTATCACCAGCAGAAAAGGCGTTACGGAAAGTTCGGTATGTCATCATTCGGCTTTAAGATAATATCGCTTTTAATTGTATTGATATATCTATATATCCCTGTGAGATTCTTTGTTTTCAAAGATTGGGAAAGCGTATTGATTTACTTTTTGGGAACTCTTTTCTTCTGGGCAATGAACATTGCAAAGCATAAATTTCGATTCAGAATGATCGATCTGATCTTTATTCTGATCTATCCTTATTATCTAATTATATATTCAATCTTAGGAACTTTCGGCACCTGGAATTGGAAGAATTAATCTATAAGTTCAGAAATTGTGACGAACTTATAACCCATCTCGCGAATATCTTTAACTAATATATTTACAGTTTCCACAGTTACACTGCGATCCCCACCACCATCATGTAATACGATGATCGAGCCGGGTTTAATCTTTTTCAAAACCTTTCCAACAATTTCATAGGGATGAGCATATTTATAATCTTTCGGTCCGATATCCCATAAAATCATCTTTTTCTTCATTTTTTTCAATAATGATATTAACAGAAATGAAGTCCTGCCAAAAGGTGGTCTGAAAGAAATAGGCTGGCAGGCTCCTGCTTGTAGAAGTTGTTCATCAGCTTTTTCGATTTCGGTCCTGAGCCATTTGAGTGGTCTGCAGCGCATGGTTTTATGAGAATAGGAATGATTTCCAACTTCGTGACCATCGGAGATGATCCTGCGCACAATATCCGGATTTTGTTCAACCTTTTCTCCTGTTAAAAAGAATGTTGCCTTTATAGAATATTTAGCAAGCAAATCAAGAATCTGACCGGTGTAAGGTTCTTGCGGACCATCATCAAAAGTTAAGGCTATAACCCATTTTTTTCTATTGCCATGTCGTATGATCATCCCTTTCATTCTCTTCCCTTTCTCTATATATAATCTAATTAGTTGACTGTTTACAGCAACTTCTTAAATTCGGGATTGATTAAGAAAGAATATTGGCTGTAAGGTCAAGAATTATTAAGAAAGAAATATGAATAAAATATTAAAGAATAAGTTAATATATATTGTTAAGCTTATTATAACATTAACAATTTTGTTTTTCATATTTCGCAAAATAGATTTTCAAATGCTGCTTTCTACCTTTAAACATATCAAGCTTTGGATCGTTGCAGTAATTATATTAACAGCCAGTATTAAGATCCTGATAGAATACAGAAACTGGGGACATTACCTCAAGATCGATCCACAATATTCACCAAAAAAATCGGAAATATTCAAATCTCTTATGATAGGTCATTCATTACGCTTTCTGCTGCCGGGCGGTCATGGCGTGATCGGTAAGATGTACTTTGTTAATAACAAAAAAATGATGACTTTCATGTCGCTGGGAGTAGAAAAATTTTTCCAGATCTGGATCAATTTTGTGTTCGCCAGTTTTGCTTTGATCTTTTATTTCAGGCACAAATCAATTCTTCCCACAATACTCATTTTTATTTTTATTCTTGCTTTCCCCTTCCTGGTTTATCTAATAAAACATCTACAGCACAACAGCAAAATTGAGGTGTATTTTAAACAATATTTAAAAATTGTTCCCCGTATATGTTATATGCAGGGACTTTACATGGCTTTAACGATTCTACAGTATTATCTCATCCTGAACATTTTTTCTGAGTTTCACCCTTTCTCAGCAATTATATCGATTCCGCTCATTTTGTTTGCAAATGTAATTCCAATAACTTATGCCGGATTAGGATTAAGGGAAAAATTCGCGATGGAAGTACTCTCTAAATATGGAATCTCTCCTGAGATAGCTATTACAGCTTCTTTAACTGTGTTTGTTTTTAACTCGGTATTACCAGCTCTGGTTGGTGTTTATTGCATTTTACGAAGAAAACCAATCAATACTTAACTTTTTTTGCTCTCGATACGCAACTTCACGCCTTCCCCACAATTTCTACATATGGGGATTTCTTTTCTGTCTTTTAATATTTGATTTCTTATCTTTTGGATTTCTTCGTTTTTCCAGAGTTTTGAGAGAGGAATTTCTTTGATATTTCCGATTTTATATTCCACATCTTTATCAAAACAACAGATTGCAACTTCACCATCCCAGTTTACTACAGCATTCGTCCAGATGCGACGACAGCGGTTATTTATTCCGAATTTAAGTTCGAAATCATCCCCTTCAATTTTGTATCTTCTATATTTAGGATTTTGGGGAAGGAATTTAAAGATATCATCTTTGGTATAGATCTGCACTGTTTTCAGTTCCAGGTTATCCACGTTCAGTTCTTTTGCCAGCCTGCGAATTTCATCTATCTCATGTTCATTATGTTTCATTACCAGGAACTGCCAGCGGATGAATGGTGTTTTTGAGTTTAGTTTCTTTTTAGCTGAAACGATCTTCTTTACGTTTCCTATCACAGTATCAAGTTTGCCATTCACTCTATATTTATTATATGTTTCCTGGGTTGTTCCATCCAAAGATATTATCATCGAATCCAAGCCGGATTTTATAACTTCTTCTGCATTTAATTCGACATTTCCGTTAGTAGATACCAAAGTGAACAAACCGTTATCGGAAGCGTATTTTACCATCCTGGAAAAGTCTTTGTTCAGGTAGGGTTCTCCCTGATTCCATAGTACCACCATAAAAGCTGTATGTTTTATTTCATCGATCAGTTTCTTGAATGTTTCAAAGTTCATGTATCCTTTTGGTCTTTTCAGGGTTCCGTTCCCGGAAGGACACAATGGGCATTTCAGGTTACAGATATTCGTGGGTTCTATCATTACCACAGGTGGAGCACCCCAGTATATTGCCGTTTTAAATATAAGAGAAATAATATAAGAAGAATATACTTTTACAGCATTGAACATTCTTCCAATTCTGAAACTTTTCTGTAACAATCTAATATTTTCCTTCAACATATTCCCATACCTTGAAAGACTGAATAAAAAGGTGGATTTCATTGTCAATTGATAAAATTGCTTTCACTTCCTTATCCCAGTCTTCTCATACGAGGAGAAGGAGTTTGTTCACCCATCACATTGAAAGCGTTCCCAAACAGGGGTTTAGGAACGAGAAAAAGAAACTAACTCTTTGCAAAATAAAAAACCCCGCAAAATGCGGGGTTATAAAAAAACCTAAAAGATTAGAATCTGCGATGCAAACCGATCCAGGGAGAAATTGCGTCATGCGTTTCAAGGTCTGTATACAGAAAGTTATTATGGAATTTCACACTTGTAGAAAGTGACCATTTGTCGTAATTCCAGAAGAAACCATTAAACATCTGGAATTCTGTAGCAGTACCGCAAGGTACTGGTATGCCAGTAGACCAATCCATATTATTATCTTCAGCATAAGTATTACTAAGACCAAAATCAGACCAGCCCTGATAAGAAAGATTAAACTTCTCGCTGAATTTCTTAACAACAGTAAACCAGTTAATAGCAACAACCCAACCGGCATCTTCGAATTTTACTTCCCAATCACCTGCTGTATTTTGCGAATTGGTATTTTCCATTCTCTTATAGAAGTTTAAAGAGAACATATTGAATAATGGAATATCCAGATCAGTTCCAATACCAGCGTAGTAAGTATCTCCTGAGTAACCGCCACTTGCCCAACCGAGATATAAAGTAGCCAAATACCATTCTTTCACAGGACCAATTGCCAAATTTTTACCAGAAATAGTATTTAAACTAAATCTGGGATTAACTTTCAAGAAATAATCACCCGGTGCTACAGATTCTTTCAATTCATCTCTAACACCAAAGACATTATTGATATCAAAAAAGTAATAGAAATTTAAACAACCGGTTCTTCCACCACCCTCAATTTCAAAATAAGTAAGATTGTAAGTCTCACCACCATACGGATTAGAAACACCGATTCCTTCATAAAAATTCAATTGTCCCCAGGTAAAGTCTGCGAACATACTTGTAGCCAACAATAATCCTAACAAAATAACTAAAGTTTTTTTCATTTTACTCCCCTAAATTAATTTTTTTAAAAATGATTAACATACAAATTCTTATTTACGATATTAACACACATTTTTTTTCTTCGATACTAATACAATACTACTTTTATACACTAAACAACCTTCAAACATCAGTCTTATTTAGATAATGCGTGTCAAGTTTTTTTGCTACATTCAATATAGTGATTATCATATTTGCTAAAAATAATCAATTATAAATAAAAAAGCCCCGCTTCCAGCAGGGCTTTTCGATCTATTTTGAAATTAGAATGTGAAACCAACTTGAAGATCAAGTGTAGCATCGATATCTTCACCAAGAGCATCTTTTGCAGAATCCATGTTGTATTCAATTTTTACGAAGGCACTATCTTTTGGTTTAATATTCAAACCTATGATCATGTTGTTTTCACCCATACCTTCATCATCTACATCATCTTTTGTGATGTAACCGAAATAAGGTATTGCTTTACCACATATTGGAATATCAAATCCGGGAACATAATGAAGAAGAGCATACAGGTTCATATCACCAGTATCTTCGTTGTCATCATCGATATTTGTGAGCTGGAAAGCAAGATTAGCTTTTTCTGCTATTGTGTAATCAAAGTCAAATTCCCAATTCATAACGCTTTCAGGATCATCCCAGCTTACTTCAAATGTAACAGTATCAACTATCGCTGCACTTGTCGCATCCATCATAAAAGCAGCACCAAGGTTTGCACCGGCAACACTGTATGTAAAACGTCCACCCATATCAGCAGCATAGATATACCAAGCAGCATCTCCTGCATCATAGTTAGCATAGTAAAATGACCAACCTAAGCCGGAAACATTACCCAGAAGTTTAACCATCATTTCAGCATCAGCTACAGTTAAACCAGCATATTGAAGATTCTTGGAAGGTTTACCGGATGTAAGTCTGCCAAAAGCATATTGGTCTTTACCCATCCTGATATCAAAGAAATCACAGACTTTAAGTTGTTTCCATGCTCTGTTGATACCGATAACCCCATCATCATGTAAAATGACTTGAGTAATATTAAAATCAGCGCAATAATCATCTGCTGCGCTCCAGCTTAATCCAACATAATCTGCACTCCAACCGCCATCTTCATCAGCCTGACCATCGGGAACGATAATCGGTGCGCTCATAAATACTTCATGAGCAAACATAGATGTTGCTAAAAATAATCCTAATAAAATAATTAAGGATCTTTTCATTTTCTCTCCTCGTTAAATAATAAATTGATTTAATTTTGGTTAACACACATTTTTTTTTAATTTTCGATATTAAACACATAAAAAACTTGCTTGCGATATTCTCACACCACTATGCAAAACTAAATATCATACACTTCTAGTCGTCAATTGGTTGAATATGATACATAATGTCAAGTTATTTAACACCAATTAAGCACATTCTGTTCGTTAATGCTATATGTATCAAATAGTTAAGGTACATCTGAGATGTTGGAGTATTACCTATTAAAAACTTCAACTTATTAATCTATAAGAAGTTAGTATTTCAGTTTATTATAACTATAAAATTATCTTACAATGGGTATAAAACTGGTTTTAAAAAATTCTTCAATTTGGTTATCACTTGAATCAGTGACATCTATTTTTAAGGTATAAGAAGAATAATTGGCTAACTTGATCCCAGGTTGTAATCTATAAATATCCGAATGTCCGGATATTATTTCCAGTGGGATCTGTTCTAAAGTTTCGGAATTTATTAATTGTGCTTCAAAGCAATTCAAGGGAATTATTTCTGAAAATGTAATAGAAATAACAGGTTTCAAATTATCTATTGTTGCACCATTTCTTGGATACACAAAGAGCACTTCCGGCGGGATAGAATCTCTTACGGTTAAACCATCGAACAGAATAGATAATTCATTACTGACATTCTGTTTATTATCTTCCAGGGAATATATCTTCAGGTAATATTGGAAAGTATCCAATTCGGCAGAAATAATCGAGATCATATCTTCTCTGAGGGAATGAGCTTCTACACTAACGGGTATCTCCAGGGAATCAGCAGTTACGATCCTGATATCTGAATAGTCTTTTACAATCTCAGATAATGTAAGCTCTATCTGTTTATTAGAATACACTTTCACAGATTTTATCTCTGGTTTCAAAGTGTCTGAATATATCATTTCCATATCGACCGAATTAAATTGACCGACAGTAATATATTCATGAAAATACGGTTCGTTGCCATAATCGTACTTATTATTTTTGTTTTTATCTATGTATGCTTCCAGAATATGATCGGTATTGTTCAGGTTTTCGAATGAGTAGGTCTTCCCCTTAATTATCTGGTTAAAGATTAATGTTGAATCAGAAGCCTGAACTGTACATTGAATCGGCTGATCGCTGTCTTCTTCAAGTTCGAAAAGCAAATTACCAGAAATTTTATTTTCATTCAGCTTTCCGTTGGCAAAAACAAATGTATAATTCCTATCGAGTTCATTGCCGTGTTCACCTTTTATTCTCTGAGAAAAACTAAAGAAATAATTTATGTTTTCTTCTAATTCTTCCAGGATATTTATGGTTAGGATGCTTTTATCCCATCTGAATTTTTTCCGATCTACCGAAGGATAAATATATATTCCTGTAAGAATAGTAGTCCTCTCTATGGGTTTGGAAAAAGTAACTTCTATATCTTTATCTTTTATATCACTGAATTCATCCGGGAAGATAGATAAAATTTCGGGATTAACAGTATCTTTTTGTCCACCCGTCGGTCTTTTGCGGTGACCACAGGAAATGAGAATGAATGTAATGAACATCAAACTTAACAAGTTTTTAAATCTCATTTAAACATCTCCTGAGTAATTTTCTTACTTTGTAGCTTTAATCTGATTCGGCTTTTTCCTTTTGAATTTCCAGAGCAGTTTTCAGATCCTGTTTTGCTCTTTTAGATGCAGGCCAGATCTTTAAAGCCTTTCGAAAATATGAAATCGCTTTTCCCATTTCATCTTTCATAGCATAAGCAAAACCTACATTATTATAAATATTTGCAAGGTTTTTATCTTTATTAAGCACTGCTTTAAATCTATTCGGATAATAATGTTCCTTAACTTCTTTTGAAAAACCTTTTGTTAGCAATTCATTAATAATTTCAGTAATTTCAGGATTATTATAATTGTATAAACTACTTTTTAACATAGTTTCATACGATGTTTTTATATCCGGTTTATTTTCAACTGCTTTATTATAAAAATGAATTGCATTGTCCCATTCCTTCCTGCTGAAATACATTTCCCCGATCTTACCATAAGGATAAAATGCATTTGGTGCTGTTTTAACAGATTTAGTATAATAATTTACTGCTTTTTCAATTTTTCCTGTTTTCTCATAAATTTCTGCCAGATTATAGTATAATGCATAAGGATTCTCTGGTTTTTCTTTAAGAAGTTTTTTTAAGATCGAAATCGCTTTATCATGTGCCCCCATTTTAGAATAAGCAACACCTAATCCTATATATGCTCCTTCCATATTAGGTTGAATCTCAAGAGCTTCCCTGTATGAATCCAGCGCTATCTTATAATTCTTGTTTTTTAAGGCTTCATAACCCTTATTTATACTAACTTGAGCTTCCATGCTTTTGCCGGTTTCAGATAGATTTATAAGCCAGACAGGCTTTGTTATTGAAATAAATCCAAAAATAAGGAGTAAAATCCAGATAAATATTATGCAATATCTGATGATCTTATCTTCAATTTTTAGATCTTTTTCCACTTTTATTTAATCCCTATATTTTAATTATGAATAATGAACATAACATCATAACCTTTACTTTTTAACAAATTGAATTCTTTACATGCTTCAGGAGTTTTTAGAACTATCACCTGAAGAGGAAGTTTTTTTATTGGATTAAATACAAACTGGGTTTCTCTTTTTTCGTCGATAAAGCCCATTCCCCCTTCTCCATCTGCACCACTTCCGATCAGCAGAATATCAGTAGCATGCAAATATATCCTGTTAAATTTATCTTTTTGATTAAAATAGATTTTTTTGTCTACTAACCTGAATGTACCGTTAGGGAAAATCATAATATCAAAATATGGAATTGGAATACCTTTATAAACAACAATTCCCTTCTCATTATAGACAATATTCGATTTATTGTATTTTATAAAAAAAACGCTTTGTAATAATAAAATAAGAACACTAGTAGAAATAAATATAATACGATAAACTTTTTTCTGGGAATTATGAAAGATGAAAAAGAAAATGAAAAATGCTGTAAAAGTAAACAGAAGTACAGTCACCAGATATTCATTATTAGAGAGTATCGAGCTTATCAGAAGTAAAAGATATGCAAGAATCATTTCTAAAAAAAGCAAAGAAAATGAGTTTTTGAAATAATCGCTGACCTTTTTTTGCCTGAATTTCCAACCATCTCTGATAATCTTCCTTTTTTCAATAATAAAAAAAACTGCCACCATTCCAATTACTGCTCCCCAGATATCTTTTGCAATATCACAAATATCAAATACCCGGCTCGAAATCAGGATTTGGATCGCTTCATCAAATGTAGAAATGCAAATAGCAGAAATAAATGTACGTTGAATAATTCGTTCGGAAGTGTATTTTTTTTGCTTGAGATGCCTGTACATGATGAAAGAAAAAAGAGCATAAGCTATATAATGCCAGTTATGCTGAAGTTCATAGAATTTATGATTAAAATAATAATCCGTGGAGTTTTGACCGAGGATCATCATAAAGATAACGACTAACCAAACATAAATATGGGAGATCTTCGTTTTGTGCCGCAGAACAACAGCGAGGGTAATAACGAAAGTAATAGCAATTGCAACAATATATGGGATATTCATTCCCAGCAATGTGAAAGATAACTGAGATGTCATTCCAATCATTTGTTGAAGATAATTCTGCACTATAAGGAAGGGAGTTGCAATAAGCAGCAGAGTATATAAAATCAGATTTGTTCCGGCGTAATAGAATTTCTCTTTATTTTTTTTCATGAATTAACAATTACTCATATTAATAATTTTCTTTGGTCCTATAAAACCCAATCTGAGTTAGCTTTTACTGATTTTGCTTAACTCAATTATCTTTTACGGAATATCTTCTTTTGAGCGCATTTGCCAGAGTAAGAGAGCTGGTATATTCGATATCGCCACCAAAAGGTAACCCGGTAGAAAGCCGGGTGATATTTAATTGATGCCCTTCAAATTTCGATGCCAGGAAGCTGATGGTACTCTCACCTTCTGCTGATGGATTTAAGGCTAAAATCAACTCACTGATCTTGTTTGTTTCAACTAGTTTCAACAGTTTGGGAAAGTTAATATCATCCGGTCCGATACCATCGAGTGGTGATAGCAGATTACCCAGCACAAAATATTTACCGTGATACTCATGGGTGTTTTCAATTAAATAAATATCCTGCGTGTTTTCTACAATGCAAAGCAAATTATCCTTACGGTTTGCATCTGCACAGAACAGGCATGGATCGGTTTCGGTAAGCATATTACAGATCGAGCAGTTTGTATAGCTTTCCACTGTTTTCCGGATGGATTCAGATAACTCTAAAGCTTTTGCTTTTTCCATACCAATAAGATACATTGCCAACCGTTGTGCAGATTTAGACCCGATACCGGGTAGCTTCTTTAAATTCTGGACCAGTTCTGCTAATAAACCAGAAAACACTAAAACATTCCAGGGATATTGATCCCACCCGTTAATTTGCCTAACTCGTCCTGACTGGTTTGAGTAATTTTTTCCTGAGCTTCATTTATAGCAGCAATGATGAGGTCTTCCAGCATTTCCACATCTTCAGGATCAACCACTTCTTTATCTATCTTCAAAGAAATAATCTGATTTTTGCCATTCATTTCCACTTTTACCATTCCGCCACCAGCTGAACCTTCCACTATTTTATTAGCAAGTTCTTCCTGAGCTTTGGCAAGATCCTGTTGCATTTTCTGGGCTTTTTTCATCAGGTCTTTCATACCTTTATTTCCACCTGGGAACATATTCCCTCCAATTTATTTTCTTTAGCATCGAGAACACCAGCCTTCGCAACGCTTCGGCTTGGCAGGCCGAATACGCTGAAAAACTATAATCCGTGTATTCCTAATTTTAACAATTCAAGAAAGTTTATCTTCACTCTTAGCGTCAAATGTTTTTACTTATTTTTAAACCCAGAGCTAAATCATAAATCCGATTTCTCGATTTTCTGGTAATTTCCATTACTTTTTTTATTGCATCTTTTTTAGATTTATCTTTATCGATCTCAGTTTGAAGCATTTCTGTCAATTCTGCATCTGAATATTCTTTTTCTTGTGCACCTTCCACAATGATCACAAATTCACCTTTCAAGGTTATCATATCCGAGTTTGCTAGAACTTCATCAATTGAAGTTCTGTAGTATGTTTCGTATAACTTTGAAAGCTCACGGGCAATGACGATCTTCCGGTTTCCAAATGCTTCTTTCAAGCTGGATATAAATTTATGTAATCTGTGCGGAGCTTCATAAAAGATGAGTGGATCTTTGATATTTATCAGCTCTTTTAGAAGGCTATCTTTCTCCGATTTTTTTTCAGGAAGAAATCCGGCGAAATAGAATCGTTCTGAGTCTAATCCTGAAGAAACAAGAGCAGGAGTAAAAGCTGTTGCACCGGGAAGTGATTCAACTTTGATATTATTTTCAATAGCAGCTTTTATAATGATCGAAGCGGGATCGGAAATACCGGGAGTGCCGGCATCGGAAATGATGGCAATATCTTCCCCATTTTTCAATTTAGTCAGGAATTTTTCTACCCGAGAGCGTTCATTGAATTTATGGTAGCTAATCATTGGAGTATTAATCTGATAATGTTTTAGCAATTTAGATGAAGTGCGAGTATCTTCGGCACCGATCAAAACGACATTCTTTAAAACTTCTACCGCTCGAAAAGTCAT
This sequence comes from Candidatus Cloacimonadota bacterium, assembly GCA_030621085.1. Taxonomy (GTDB): domain Bacteria; phylum Cloacimonadota; class Cloacimonadia; order Cloacimonadales; family TCS61; genus JACNIV01. The sequence continues at coordinate 23,949 of JAUXIJ010000006.1, forward strand.
ATCTGCCAGATTGCCGATAGGCGTGGGAACGATAATAAGCTTGCCATATTTTTTTTTCATAACATTATTAAAATATTCTAATTTATTTCTTTTACAACATCAACTTCAGTATTCGAACTATTATAATTTAAAGTAAATCCTCTTTTTTTGAAAACTGCGATCATGCGATAATTGTCCATAGTTGTAATTGCTTCGATTTTTTTCATTTTCCATTTTTTTGCAATATCCATACAATAATCAGTTAAAATACCACCTAATTCCTTATGTTGCCATTTATCAGCAATTAGAACAGCATATTCCACGGATTCATGGTCAGGATCTGATACTAACCTACCAACACCGATTAATTTTTTATTATTATTTTCCTGAATTTCCGCAACAATTGCAATCTCTCTATCATAATCAATATAACAGAATTTTGTAGCAACTTCGTGTGTTTCCCAATGAAAGAAATATCTAAATCTGGAAAAAATAGATTCCTTGGAACAACTTTTGAGCAAATCCAGCCAGAGTGGTTCATCTTCAGGTTTTATTGGTCTTAATAAAATTTCTCTTCCATCATTCAATTTTGCTTTATTAACATATTCTTCAGGATAAGGTTTAAGAACTAAATGTGAATATGTCTTAATTTGTTTAGTAATAATTTTTTTATCAATCACAATTCTGGCATCAAGGGCAATTATTTCTTTTTGATTAACCAGTAATGGATTAATATCAAGCCCTTTAATTTCAGGAAAATCTGCTGCCAGATATGATAGTCGTATTATGGTTTGAATGAGGAAATTCATATTTATTGGAGGTTTTCCTCTAAATCCTTTCAATAAAGGATAAATCTTTAATGATTCAAGCATAAGTCTGGCAAGTCTTTCATTCAAAGGTGGAAATCCTAATGCTCTATCTGCAAGAATCTCCGTCTGGATTCCACCTGCACCAACCATAATAACAGTTCCAAAAACCGGATCCTTTTTTATGCCGATAATTAACTCGATGCCGGTTTTCTCATTTATCATTTTTTGAACGGTTACGCCGTTTATCTTCGCTTTCGGTTTATTTTTCTTTGCATTAGAAATAATTTTTGCAAAGGATTTTTTAACTATACTTTTATTATTCAGAAACAATGCAACTCCACCAATATCCGATTTATGTGTTATCTCCGGTGAATCTATTTTTAATACGACCGGGTATCCAATTTTCTCTGCTATTTCAACAGCTTTTTCTTCAGATGAAGCAGGGAATGGATAAGTTGTCTTAATACTATAAGATTCCAGTAATTTTTTGGAAATTTCTTCGGATATTATCTCATTTTTCTTAAAATAATTTTTGGTAAAATCAGAGTGAATCTTTTCTCTATTAAACTCAAATCCCACTGGAATATTTTTTGGAGTTTCATATAATATTTTTAGATTACGTGAATATTCCACTAACTTCATAAATGCTCGAATAGCCTGTTCCGGATGCCTGTAAGCTGCAATTCCGGAATTAATTAAAATCTGCAAACCTTCCTGCATGGTTTTTCCACCGAACCAGGCAGCTAAAATTGGTTTACGACTACCTTCCGCAATTTTACCTAATTCTTTTGCTGTTGTTGTAGGATTAGTCATAGCTTGAGGAGTTAAAATAACCAAAACAGCATCGACATTCGAATCGTTCAGGATAATCTTTGTAGCTTTTGAAATCCTTTTTGAACGAGAATCTCCAAGAACATCTACCGGATTTCTATGAGACCAGAATGGTGGAAGATTCTCATTCAATTGATTCATAGTATCTTCGGAAAGTTTTGCCAGATGACCATTCAGTGATGCTAATGCGTCTGTTGCCATCACTCCGGGTCCGCCGGCATTTGTGATTATTCCCAAATTTGGACCTTCAGGGATTTTTCTTCTTCCAATAAGTTGAGCACAATCAAGAATATCTCCACTATCAAAAACACGACAAATACCGGTTCTTTGAAATGCAGCATCGTAAACAGAATCTTCCGAAGCCATTGCTCCTGTATGAGAAAAAGCAACTTCAGCAGATTCGGGAAATCTTCCTGCTTTATAAGCCAGAATCGGTTTAGAACGAGCAAATGCTCGTGCTGCAGTTGTAAATTTACGAGCATTATTGATCGACTCTATATAAAGAAGAATTGACTCTGTTTCATCATCAACACCCAGATAATCGATCAGATCACCAAAATCGACATCAATCGTATTTCCTATTGAAATAAAATATGAAAATCCTATTTTTTCTTCCATAGCCCAATCAAGGACAGAAGTACACAAAGCACCGGATTGTGAGATAAATGCGATATTACCGGGTTTGGGAATTGAATTAGCAAAACTAACATTCAATTTAAATCTGGGAATAATAATTCCCAAACAATTAGGACCAATAATTCTCATTCCTTTGAATTTTTTTATTTCATCTTTTATCTGTTCCTCTAATAATATTCCTTTTTCTCCGATTTCTTTAAATCCCGCTGAAATGATTATTATTCCCAAAATTCCAGATTCTCCACAATTATGAACAATTTGAGGAACTTTTCCCGCCGATGTGCAGATTACTCCTAAATCCGGTGTATGAGGAAGACTTTTAATATCAGGATAACATTGAATGCCCAATACTGCTTCAAAATCAGGATTTACAGGATAAACAACTCCCCTGAAACCACCACCAATCAGATTTTGTAGTACTTTTCCACCGACACTATTTGGATTTGAAGTTACACCAATTAAGGCAATTCTTTTAGGTTTGAAAATTTTATCAAGATTGTGAATGTTCATATTAATTTTCCTCGCTTTATTACTGATGAAAATAAGATATTACATCTTCGGCAATAAATAAAAAAGCCCTGGATCGACAATGCTTTCAGCTTATTTAATATTACCGATTGGAAAAATAATTTTTCCTCCGGCTTCATTCAGAACCTGAGCCATTGCCAGATAAATAGCGGAAAATCCACAGATAATCCCTTCCCAGCCTGCGATCTTTCCAGAATCATTTCTAACTTTCTAAGACTCCTATGAAACCAGTTTCTAACTTCCCATAAAATAAGGAGATAGAAATTTGATGGAAATGGACAAGATCGGAATCTTGTTTTACAATCAGGTTTCATCTTAATGGAACTATCAGCTCGCTGATAGCGGAGAGCTTGGCACAAGCCAAAGGGCTTGTGTTAAGTCGAAACAGGAGCATTATCTTTCTCCAGATGTAGCACGGACAACTTATCACAAGATGATGCATCATAAATGATGAAATCACTTGTGACAAGTTTAGGATAGCTTTTCATAATCTTTCATAAATTTCTCTCGTTCCCAAACTGAAGTTTTGGAAACTTCGGGAGTTTAATAAATTTTTACAATCCATACATCTCAATAATTTCTTGTTTGGATTTCCCGAGAATATCATATTTTTTCCCAACTTTGATAAAGGCAGCGAGAGCTTTATCGAGGTGGTGAATTTCGTGTCCTGCAGAGATCTGCGTTCTGATCCTGGCTTTGCCGTTGGGAACTACAGGGAAGAAGAATCCGATCGCATAAATTCCTTCGTCATATAAATCTTTTGAGAAATCCTGTGAGAGTTTTGCATTAAAAAGCATTACTGGAACTATCGGAGTATCTCCAGGTTGCAGAACAAATCCTGCTTCGGTTAAACCTTTGCGCCAGTATTCTGTATTTGCTTCCAGCTTGTCTCGTCTTTCTGTGCTTTGAGATAAAATATCCAGAACTTTAAGAACTCCGGAAACTACAACCGGTGCAATGGTGTTTGAGAAAAGATAAGGTCTTGCTTTCTGACGGCACATTTCCACGAGTTCTTTCCTGCCTGACACACAACCTCCGGAAGCACCGCCGAGAGCTTTTCCGAATGTAGTTGTGATAATATCTATCTTTCCAAAAACGCCGCAATGTTCATGAGTTCCACGACCAGTTTTGCCTATAAATCCGGTTGAATGGGAATCATCCACAAAAAGCATAGCGTCGTATTTATCGCAGAGTGCGACCATCTCATCAAGCTTTGCCGTATCTCCATCCATACTGAATACTCCATCTGTGATTACAACTTTAAGTCTTTTATCTGCATGAAGAATAAGTTTCTTTTCAAGATGATCCATATTGGAATGTTTGAAAGTATCGTGCATAGCACCACAAAGACGGATTCCATCAATAATGGAAGCGTGAACCAGACGGTCTGAGATCATCACATCTTCATCGGTGAGGATAGCTTCAAAAACCCCTGCGTTTGCATCCATACAGCTCGGGAAAAGGATCGTGTCTTCTGTTCCCAGAAATTCCGTAACTTTCTTTTCCAGTTCATTATGAATATCCTGAGTTCCGCAGATAAACCGAACTGAAGACATTCCATATCCACGTGAATCCAGTCCTTCGTGTGCTGCTTTTACCACTTCCGGATGGCTGGAAAGTCCCAGATAATTGTTTGCACACATATTAATAACTTTTTTCAATGAAGATCCGGTAGGATATTCAACCTCGATATCGGCAGCCTGGGAAGAATGGATGAATCTTTCCTGTTTGAAGATACCTGCATCATGAATGCCTTTAAGCTGCTCTTGATACATACTTCTAACTTTATCACTGTAACCCATAATTTACTCCTTTGTTTTCAGATTTAGTATAATCAATTGTCACCCTGAGCGTAGTCGAAGGGTCAATAAAATTACAATATGGTTCGACTCCGCTCACCATGACAAAAATAACAATTCAATTAACCAACAAATTCTTTTACTAATTCTGTAATCTTATTAACAGAATCAAATGCTTCCGGACTGGCTTTTTCATCCGGAATGGAAATCTTGTATTTCGCTTCCAGGAATCTCTTGAGTGAAACCATTGAAAACGAATCCACGATCCCGCCGGAAATGAGCGGTGTATCGTAGGTTATTTCCTCATCTTCGTCTTCGAGGTATTCCTCGATAACATATTCCAAAATTACATCTTTCATCTCTTCCATTTTTTTCTCCTATTTTTTTTTTGAAAAACTTAACCACAAAGACACAAAGATATTATAACTTCATTCCACTTCGTGTCTTAGTGACTTGGTGGTAATATTTTACTCATCATCATCCAAGCCGGAAGTATCACCGATATCTTCTCCCCACTCTTTGGCATGAAGAAGTCTTCTCATAATTTTTCCACTTCTTGTTTTGGGAAGTGATTTCACATATTCTATTTCCTGTGGCATTGCCAGAGGTGAAAGTTTCTTCCTGATGAAATTCATAATATTGAGTTCCAGCATATCATCTATTTTATAACCGGTATTAAGCGTAACAAAAGCTTTTACAACTTCCATATTCACTTCATCCGGTTTTGCCACAACAGCAGATTCGGCAATCGCTTCGTGTTCCAGAAGTGCAGATTCCACCTCGAACGGACTCACAAGATGTCCGCCGGTATTGATCACATCATCATCACGTCCCACAAACCAGAAATAGCCATCTTTGTCGATAGTTGATCTATCACCGGGCAGATACCAGCCATTTTTAAACTTGGATTTATATGTTACTTCATTATTCCAGTAAGTTCTCATCATTGCAGGCCAGCCGGGTTTGAAACCGATAAGACCGATCTTTCCTATTTCGGTGATCGGTTCAAAAGTTTTTGAATCGAGAATAGTTGCAGTAATTCCCGGAAATGGTTTTCCCATCGAGCCGGGTTTGATCTTCATACCGGGAAAATTAGTCAGCATCATCGAGCCGGTTTCCGTCTGCCAGTAAGTATCAAGGAATTCATGACCAAATACTTTTCCAGACCAGATAACAGCTTCCGCATTAAGTGGTTCTCCCACACTCGCCAGATGCCTGAGAGATGAAAGATCATATTCTTTGATAACATCATCTCCGGCTTTCATTAAAGAACGGATCGCAGTAGGAGCGGAATACCACATTGTAATTTTGTGTTTTTGAATGAAATTGTACCAGGAAGATGCGGAAAATCCGGTATCCAGAACGCATTGAGTAATTCCCATACTCCAGGGACCGATAATTCCATAAGAAGTTCCCGTAACCCAACCCGGATCTGCAGTACACCAGTAAATATCATCTTCCTGAAGATCGAGAACCCACTTGGTTGTGAGATATTGCGAGATGAGAGAATAATGAACATGTTTCACGCCTTTTGGCTGTCCGGTAGTTCCCGAAGTATAATGAAGAACTGAAGAGGATTCTGCTTTGGTTGGGAGAATCTCAAAATCTTTTGGTTCTTTATAAGTTTCCATATCAAAGGTTAATTCTCTCTCTTTTAATGGTTTCTTTCCATCATGATCTACGATGATTACATGTTTAAGATAAGGACTTTTTTCAATTAGTTTACGAACTTTCCCCACGTGCTTTCTTTGAGTAATGATTGCAGTTGTTTCGGCATTATCCAATCTCACGTGGAGCGATTCGTCTCCAAAAGCAGAAAAGAGCGGTTGAGCAATTGCACCGATTTTCAGAACTCCCAGAAATCCAATATAAAGTTCAGGAATTTTATCCATAAAAAGGCAAACCCTGTCTTCTTTCTTTATTCCCAGACTTCGCAGGAAAGCACCGATCTTGTTGCTGTTTATGCGGACTTCATCGAAAGTATATTTCTTTTCCACGCCACCAAGACCTTCCCAGATGAGAGCAAGTTTATCTGCCTTTCCCATTTCACAGATACGGTCTGAACAATACCAGCCGATGTTCAGAACATCTCCATCTTTATAGCCAAGTTCCTTTTCAGAAATCGACCAGTCAAAGTTCTTAATTCTTTCTTCGTAAGAGCCAATGTGTGACATTATTTATATTCTCCTTTTCTATCCTTTTTTACGCTGATTTACGCTGATTTTAATAAGATCTAATATGATTCTTTTCATTTAATTTCCAAAAAAATATTCCAATATATTTCATAATTTCTCATAGCTCATCTGTGTTTATCTGCGTCTCATTCTTTCTTATTTTTCTATGATAACCACTGCTGTGGCATACTCTTTTAAATGAGAGATCGAAACAAAAATATTTTTCAACCCTTTTTTTTGAAAATATTCTTTTGAAAAACCAGAGAGGTTTATTTCCGGTTTTCCCAGGTCATCATTTATAATTTCGATCTCATTAAATTTTATTCCATGACTAATTCCAGTGCCCATTGCTTTGGAAAAAGCTTCTTTTGCTGAAAAACGACCAGCATATTCTTGTTCTTTTCTTTTAAAATTTTCACAATACTCGATTTCAGTTTCAGTATAAATTCTTTTAAGATATTTATCTTTTTTAGAAATGAGTTTTTTAACTCGCTCCACTTCTATGATATCGATTCCAATTCCATAGATCATTTTTTTACCACAAAGGCACTAAGGCACAAAGTTTATTTTTTTAATTTTTCTGAAAGCACATTCAGCATATCTTCCGTCATTTTGGGAAGGTTGTATTCGTGTTTCCATCCCCATTCTTCAAAAGCTACGGTATCATCCATTTTGTTTGGCCAGCTTTCTGCTATTGCCTGACGGATAGGGTCAATATCATAATCCATTGTGAATTCTGGAATATGTTTTTTTATTTCAGCAGCAATCATTTCAGGTTCAAAGCTCATGGCAGCTACATTAAAAGCATTCCTGTGAATAAGTTTGGCAGGATTTGCTTCCATGATCTCTATACCTGCACGAATGCAATCCGGCATATACATCATATCAAGGTAAGTTCCGGGTTTCAGATTGCAGGTAAATTTCTTTTCTTGAATAGCTTTATAATAGATATCAACTGCATAATCTGTTGTTCCACCGCCCGGAGGTGTAACATTAGAAATAATTCCCGGATAGCGCACTCCGCGTGTATCGATACCATATTTCTGATGATAATAATCGCAAAGAAGTTCGCCGGAAACCTTAGTAACACCATACATCGAATTGGGTCTCTGGATCGTATCCTGCGGTGTATTATCGTGTGGTGTGGAAAGCCCGAACGCACCGATCGAGCTGGGAGTGAAAAGGGCAAATTTCAGTTCACGAGAAAGTTCCAGTAGATTCATCAATCCACCGACATTTATCTTCCAGGAAAGTTGTGGATTTTGTTCTCCAACTGCAGAGAGGAGCGCCACAAGATTGTATACGGTGTCGATATTATACTTTGTAATTACATCTTTTATTTTTTTTGTATCAAGACAATCTACAATTTCAAAAGGACCTTCTTTTAAAACCTCTGAAACATCTGTTCTAATATCGGAAGAAATAACATTGGAATTGCCGTAAATCTTGCGCATTGCAGGAACCAGTTCAGAACCGATCTGACCAGCAGCACCCATTACTAAAATGTTTTTCAAATTTCACTCCTGAAATATAATTTTTTTTGTTGGAAAAGAAAAACAGAGGTTTATTTTGTCAAATAGAAATTACTTAATAAATAAATATATAATAACTAACTAAAAATATATTGTTATTATTCTGCTTATTCTGAAAAGATAGAAAATCAATTGACATAAAATAAGTTAATAATCAGTTTCGATAATAGATAAACAAAATATTTGTGGAGGAATTAAATGGGCAAAGGTGATAGAAAAAGTAAAAAAGGAAAGATCTGGCGTGGAACACATGGCAAAAGAAGACCGAAAGGTACAAAGAAAAAGAGGTGATCATGAAACATCTGCTAAATTCAATAATAATAACTGCAATTCTTTTTTTTCTGTATTCAAACTTATACTCTGATATGAAAGAAGATGAAAATGATCATAATTGGGTTAAAAGGTTAAAAGTAGAAAAGTCTAAAAAATTAGGAAGCGGTTATGCACAGAGAAAACCTGATCCGTTATGTAGTCTTACAGAACAATTAGTACAAAAGGGTAAGAAATATATTGGAAAACTTGGCATTGATAAAACAATTTCTCTTATTAATAAAAAACCGAATAAATTCAAGAAATTCAAATCTTACCTGTTTATAATAGACCTAAATGGCAATGTGTTAGCACATTCAGGGAATCCACTTTTTGCAGAGAAGAACATGTTAACAACAAAAGATTCCAGAGGTTGCCTTTTTATACAAGAGTATATTCATAATATTCAGCAAATCGATAAAATAAATTATATCAATATTGTTACTATGAAGGATTATTCACAGTACATATACAATTTTGTTTATTTGGAAAAGATCGATCAAAACCTGATAATAGGAGCAGTTGCCAGACCATAAGAAAAAAGTTTCATCTGTAAATTATTTTAGCTTTATTTTTTTACAGTAATATTCTGATCTTCAAATTTCCTTATCAAACCCCATTCCACAACAACAAAACCCTTACGATGAAACTTCGGAATTTCAGGTTCCTGCAAAACAAGATCATTATCCTGTAATTCTTTTATAGTATAGATCAATCGTAGAATGTTATCCGGCTTTTTAGAAAAATTAAGTTGAATTATTCTATCTAACTGCTCATTATATTGCGGATAAATTACATAATACGGATAGTCTTTTAAAAGAGGTAACCAATAGTCTGTGAAATCAGTTATTTCCTGTCCTACGAAACCGGTTTCAGCCAGATTTTTTATGAAGAACAATTCCAGATCATCCTGTGCAATCACCCATCCTTTTGTGTATTGGCTTGGATCAGGATTCACACTTTCATAAAAGAGATAATTATGTGTTCCATTTATTAGCCCCGAAGGTTCGATCTTCATATTTTCCCACTTCTTACAATATTCAGGGATGGAAGTAGTTACTTCTCCTCCATGCGGAAAATCTATTGAAACATCAAGCGTGATATCTTCTTCAGGATAAATATAGATATTCGGTTTTTCTGGATGAACTATTGCCATGGGTAAGAAATAATTTATATAATCACTATTCACGATGAAATCGTATAAATTGCACTCAGGATATAAGCATTTGAAAGCTATCTGATATTCTCCAAATGGGATATCTATCGCAAAATATCCATTTACAGTTGTTGTAAGGCTATCTACAATCACACTATCCTGAAGGATATAAAATTCATCCTGTACTGGACCACAAGGATGACGCAAAATTGAACCACAAACAAGCCCTGGGTTTACCGGTGAGAAAACTCCACTTGCATCAATTAGAATCATTTCTTGTTGACTACACTCATAATAATTTGAATAAAATTCATTTTTCCTGGCAAGAACTCTATATTGAAACGTAAAGAGATTATATTCATACTCATACTCAAAAGCATACTTTTCTAAAAAAAACTCAGTGCTATTTGGTAGATCAAGTGTTACAGTTTGCCCATCATCAGATTCAGTAAGTGTTTCATCATAGATTAATTCATTGTTATAATATACTCCCAGCTTTGCGGAATATTCATCTCCAGGTGAAGTACTGTTGTTATCACATCCCAACATTACTATCATAACAACCAAGGTAATAATCCATTTTTTCATAATAGTCTCCTCCCTTATTAAAGAATTGGTAAATATGAAAACCTGGAACAATTAACCTCTTTCTTTTTATAAAATGTGAAATATTTTGTCAAACATTTTATGGAATATTAAATTTCCATTACTTTGATCAGTTTATTAATTTCTATTTTTAGTTAGGTCTAAATTAATATTCTTTTAACAACTCGTGATTGAATCTATATTGGTCTATCATCTGTTTTATCTTAGAAATGGCAGCAACTTTATCGACCTGCATCAGGTTTCTTCTGATTGCATTGATCTTATCAATTTCTTCCGAAGAATGGAGCAGCTCTTCTTTTCGTGTACCGCTTTCTGTGATATTGATAGCTGGAAATACTCTTTCTTCTGCGATCTCACTGTCCAGGATTATTTCGCAGTTTCCAGTACCTTTAAATTCCTGGAAAATTACTTCATCCATACGGGAACCGGTATCTTTTAGAATTGTAGCTATGATCGTGCAGGAACCGCCATTCTCAATGTTTCTGGCCATACCGAATAATTTGCGTGGCAGTTCCAGTGCTCCCGAGGCTAAACCTCCGGACATGATCCGATTATTTGAATTCCTATCACTAATATTGTAGGCGCGCCCCATCCTGGTAAGACTATCAATCAGTATCACGACGTTATTACCGCATTCAACTTCCGTACGTATATGGTTTAAAAGGAAGCTGGATAGCACTATATGCGAAGCAGTTCCCTTGTCCAGAGAACTATGAAAGACATGAGCTTTTGTATTCATAATGAACGAAGTTACTTCTTCCGGGCGTTCATCGATGAGAAGAATGATAACCTTGAGATTGAAATCGATGCGATACAGATCGTTGGCAATAGCCTCTAACAACATTGTTTTTCCTGCTCGGGGAGGGGACACGATGAGTCCTCTGGTTCCCTTACCAATAGGAGCTATCAGATCAACAATCCTGATGGATGCAGATCCGGAGGAGCCAAAATCAAATTTTTCCGTAGGATTTACAGGAAGCAATTTACTAAAATCTGCTCTGGAAGCAAATTCTTCCGGTTTCAGATCGCAAACACTAATAATATTGTTAATCTTTCCATCTTCGATCTCGCATTTCACCCGGGCTCCGCTCTTCAGATGATATTTCAAGATCAGATCTTTCGGGAATTCATAATAATCATGTCTGTTGTCAAAAGGGATCGTCCACAGAACAGGCGGATGATTTCGGGCAATATTCAAATAACCTTCAAAAATAATTTTCTTTTTCATACTGCAGATATTTTCATAATGAGAAATGTGTCAATAATGCTATTGAAAAGAGTAGAGAAATCAATCTAAATTGCCTGCTAAATAATGATTCTATTAACGGTTAAACCCTAATATTCTGGAAATTATCTCTTAGCTTGTGAGTTCGAAATCTTGGAAATAACTCCCCAGAGCATTCGAATGCGGAAAACATTTTCGATCTTGATTTCAAAATTTTTCTTGGACAATAAGCCAGCATAAAATTTATGGTCGCAATAATTAATAAATCACATTATTAATTCTATAAATATTTATTTTTCAGTTTGTTAAACTTCAAATGAATAATTTATATTGAAGAAGAAAAGAGGAAATAAAATGGATATTAAAAAATTTAGAAATATCGGCATCAGTGCTCACATAGATTCCGGTAAAACAACCTTAACAGAACGAATATTATATTATTGTAATAAAATATATAGAATCGGAGAAGTTCGTGGAAAAGACGGCGTGGGAGCAACAATGGACTCCATGGAGCTTGAAAAGGAACGAGGGATCACTATCGCATCCGCTACCACAAATGTGAGATGGGATGGGCATAACCTTAACGTTATCGATACCCCGGGTCACGTGGATTTCACGATCGAAGTAGAAAACGCGCTGCGAGTATTAGATGGTGCGATTCTTGTTCTTTGTGGTGTTAGCGGGGTTCAATCACAATCGATTACAGTCGATAGGCAATTAAAAAGATATAAAGTCCCTCACATCGCATTCATAAATAAATTAGATAGAGTCGGAGCGGACCCGGAAAAAGTTAAGGATCAACTGTGTGAAAAGTTAGATCATAATGCGGTTTTAATGCAGATCTCAATTGGACTGGAAGAAAATTTTGAAGGCATTATCGATCTTATTTCCCGAAAAGCAAGATACTTTGTAGGACCCAAAGGCGAGCAGGTAAAGGAAACTGAAATTCCTGATGAATATGTTGATAAGACCGAAGAAATGCGCGAAAAAATGATCGATGCTGTTTCTATGTTCAACGATGAACTGGCAGAAGCTTTTTTGGAAGGAAATGAAACTGAAGAGATAATCATTGAAGCTGTAAGAAAAGCTACAATTGCCATGGAGATGACTCCTGTTTTTATGGGCTCCGCATTTAAGAACAAAGGTGTTCAATTACTCCTGGATGCAGTTGTTCGTTATCTTCCCGATCCAACAGAAATTGAGAATATTGCTCATGATAAAAACGATGAAATGAGAAATATAAAACTTGTATCCGATTCCAGGTTACCAACTGTTGCACTGGCATTCAAATTGGAAAATCAACAATATGGTCAACTTACATACTTGCGTATCTATCAAGGCACAATATCTAAAGGAACTGATCTGAGGAATGCCAGAACTGGAAATAAAATAAAAGTAGGTCGACTTGTAAAAATGCATGCTGATAACATGGAAGATATTACAAGTGCAAGTGCAGGTGACATCGTGGCTCTGTTCGGAGTTGACTGTGCACTGGGAGATACATTTAATGGTGGGAAAAACAACTACACAATGCGCGAATCCTTTGTTCCAAAACCTATTATATCTCTTGCGTTAAATGTTAAAGATAGTAAGGATCAGGATAATCTTTCCAAAGCCCTGGCAAGATTCACAAAAGAAGATCCCACCTTTAAAACACATGTTGATGAAGAAACCAACGAAACAATAGTCCTTGGAATGGGAGAATTACATTTAAATGTGTATATAGAAAGGATGAGAAGAGAATATGGTGTTAACCTAGAAGTTTGTGAACCTCAAGTTTCGTATCGGGAAACCATTACCAAGGCAATTGAATTTGATTATATTCATAAAAAGCAATCCGGTGGACGCGGTCAATTTGCGCGGGTTAAGGGGATTCTTACTCATTCCGGAAAAGATGAAAATATATTTATAGATAAGGTCCGCGGTGGTAATATTCCCAGTCAATTCATTCCCGGTTGTGAAAAAGGATTTTTCTCTGTATTACAAAAGGGAGAGCTTGCCGGATTCCCGGTTGTAGGAGTAAAAATGACTTTGGATGATGGCGATTTCCATGCTGTAGATTCCTCGCAACTTGCCTTCGAGGTCGCAACCAGAGCTGCTTTCAAAAAGAATTACCATAAAGCTAAACCAATTATTCTGGAACCAGTAATGAAAGTTTCGGTGGAAACTCCTTCTGAATTCCGTGGAAATATCATGGCAATAATTAACCAGAATAGAGGACTTGTTTCAGATACTGTGATAGACGATAATTTCACACGTATCGATTCGGAAATACCACTCTCTGAAACCTTTGGACTTGCAACACAATTCAGATCTGTAACTCAGGGTAAAGCAGATTTCACAATGGAATTCAGTGAATATCGATCACTTCCCAAAAGTATCGAAGAAGAAATCCTGAAGAAAAGAGAAAAATAATAGCTAAGAAGTAATTTGAAATTGGAAATTGGGAATTCTTGACTCGTAAATCTTAATTCGTAATTGAATCATTCCCACTCGATCGTTCCCGGTGGTTTGGTGGTAATATCGTAGAAGATGTTGCCAACATTTTCAATTTTCTGAACTTCAGAAATTATCTCTTTTAAATAATCGAAATCCATTTCATACACGCTGGCTGACATTGCATCCTGCGAGCAAACAGGACGCATAACATAACACAATCTATCATTCGTGTTTCTAAGAGGTAATTGCACAACAGGCATCTGCCAGATATCTGTAATATCGTCTGTTCTTTTCCGTAAAATTGCATCAACTTTCATCAGTTCATCCAAGTTTTGTTTTTCCAAAAACAACTTTTCAAGCTGCAAATTCCCGGCAGGTTTCATAGAGAATATAAGCCTGTTAACCGTTTTTAACTTATTTATTACTTTAGAAGAACATTCATTGATAATTTTCCAAGATTTGCTCGCATCTTCCTTAAACCAAACCACTGCTGGATGATGATAAGTTCTGAAATCTCCCTGAACTCCCACGCTTTTAATTGGGAGAATTTTACCCTGCATATCGAATTCCGAGAGAATCACGTTCATAAAATTTTCTTCTTTTGTGTAATCAATTTGTAGTTCTGTTTTATCTGAGCAAATAACTCTGATAGCCAATCCCGGTCCGGGAAAGGGATGGCGATGAACAAGTTTATACGGAAGCCCGAGTTCTTCACCAAGCCTGCGTACTTCATCTTTATAAAGCTCTTTTATCGGTTCGATGATCTTTCCTTCGGCAATAAGTTTTTCAATTTCATAAACCCGATTATGATGTGTTTTGATCTTAGCAGCTTTATCCGTAGAACCGCTCTCGATAGTATCAGGATAAATAGTGCCTTGTACCAACATCCAGTCAGTATTCTGGTCAAGTTTAGAAAGTTCGTCATTGGCAATATCAACAAATAATTTTCCGATTATTATTCGTTTTTGTTCAGGATCGACGATGCTATTTAATTCTTTTAAATATTGCTCCTCTGCTTCGATAATTTTAATATTTTTAAAACCAAGCTCGTCAAAATGTTCAAGTATTTCTTTTGATTCGTTCAATCTCATGAATCCGGTATCAATGTGAATCGAGTAAACATTTTCATTCCCAATTGCCTGAATGCAAAGTTCAAGAGCAACCAAGGAATCCACACCGCCGGAAAGAAGTAGAACCAATTTCCTGTTTTTTACTTTTTCCCGGATTTCATTAATAAGCTGCTGTTTAAAATTCTTCACATTCCAATTTCTTTCTTTTGTGCAACAGTTGATGAAATTTTCCAGCATTTTCATCCCATTCTTAGTATGCGTAACTTCGGGGTGAAATTGAAATCCAAAATACTTTTCAGATTCATAAGCTGCAATTTTTATGGAATCGCTGGAAGCGGTGATCTTGAAACCTTTTGGTAATTTACAAACGTGATCTCCGTGGCTCATCCATACTTTTTGTTCTTTTTCTAATCCATCAAAAAGAACAGCATCAGTTTGGCAGATTATGCTAGTGAAACCGTATTCCTTGTTCTCACCACTTTCGATTTCGCCACCAACCATTTTTGCCAGAAGTTGATGTCCGTAACAGATTCCCATAATTGGAATATTATTTTTCTGAATATCCAAATTTATTCTAAATGCATCTTCTGCATTTACGGATTGCGGTCCGCCCGAGAATATTATACCGACAATTTCCTCATTTGTTTTAAAACTTTCGGGGTGTACGATCTCGCTGAAAACTCCCAGATCACGGATTCTTCGCGCGATGAGATGGGTGTATTGACCACCGAAATCTACTATTGCTATTTTTTTCATATAACCCTTTTACCACAGAGCTCACGGAGAGCACAGAGGTGATTTGAAATAATTCCAAAATTAAAGAGATGCATTAGTGAGATTATTTCATCCAGAGCAAAAGTATTGTCATCCTGAGCGAAGTCGAAGGATAAACAATCATTTCCTAATATAATTTTTTGAATGAGAATCATTTTTACATTCTGCCAGTTTGTGCAATAAATTAAATTTATCATTAATCAATGCTTCCTTTTTTGCTCTTGTCCAACCCTTTATTTGTCTTTCTGCAGATATTGCATCATAGGCATCTTCGAAATAATCTGAAAAAATGAGCTTAACTGGTCTTCTATTCTTTGTATAACCTTTGATTGTACCTTGTTGATGCTCTGATATCCTCTTTTCAATATCTGATGTTGATCCAGTATAATACGATCCATCAGAGCATTTTAAAATATAAACCCAATATGTTTTCATTTCTTTAACCTGATTAAATCATTTGCTCCTTCGACTCCGCTCAGGATGACAAATGATTTTATATATTTCTACAATTCTCCGTGTGCTCTGTGGTTAATATTTTCTTCAAACATTCACTATAAAAAACATGCTCTACAGCCAGTCCTCTTTGTTCCACTTCTTCCAGAGTTTTGCAATCTGAAATATCTACTTCTTTTTTCGCAATTACCTGTCCGGTATCGAATCCCTCATTCACAAAATGAACAGTGACTTTAGTTTTTTCCATCTTATTTTCAAATGCCCATTCATAACCGTGCAAACCTTGATGCAGAGCTGTATCAGCAGGATGGATGTTGATGATCCTGTTTCTAAACCTCTGAACAACATCAGAACTTAAGATCTTCATATAACCTGCTAAAATAATGTAATCGGGATTCAATTCATCAAGATAATCAAACAGTAATTTATTGTATGTCGACCGCTTTTTCCCTTTGGATTCTATTACTTTTGTATCGAGCCTAAAACTTTCTGCGATGACCAGCCCAGGAGCATCTTTTTTATTGGAGAATACCACAATAACATCGCAAAGGTCTTTCAGCATTCCGTTTTTTACATTATCCACGATCGCTTTCATATTGCTACCGCGACCGGAAATGAGGATTGCTATTTTTTTTTTCATATTAATGAAGATCATCAAGCCAACAGGCTGTTTTGATAAATTTTTTCTTGAAGAATTTACCACTATTTTTTGGATCTTTTGTCTGATGATATTTAAAATAAATTTCATCGTTCATAATCCCAAGTATTTCTATCTTCCCTGTTTTATGCGACATCACATATTTAAACCGTTTTCCGTGACCGCTCAATCTTGTTTTTGCTTCTTCCACTATCTTAATACCTTTAAATAGGGATACTTGGAAGTTGTATTTAACCCTTTTCACTGGTCTACATTGGAAAATGTAATATGGATTTATTCCGATAGAAACCATTTTTTTTTGTAAGTTTGCAATAATTTCCGGATTATCATTTACACCTTTCAATAGAACTGTCTGATTATTTATTATTACTCCAGCTCGAAGTAGCTTTCTTGCTGCTCTTTTAAGCTCATTTGTAATTTCTTTTGGATGATCAATTTGAGTAACCAGATATATTTGCTTCTTATATTTCGCATATCTTCGGAATAATATTAATAATTCCTCATCTTTCAGAATTCTATTTGGTAGGAACACAGGCATTTTTGTTCCAAATCTAACAAAATCGAGATGTTGAATATCTTCCAATTCCACCAAAAATTTGCGGATTATTTCGGTTTCCAACATAAGTGGATCTCCGCCAGTAATAAGAACATTATTGATCTCTTTATGCTGCCGAATATATTCTGTTGCTTTTTTAAAATTTTTGATGACTTCTTTGGTAGATTTTCCCACCATTCTTTTGCGAAAACAGAAGCGACAATAACTTGCACATTGATTAGTTGCTAAGATGAGTGCTGTTTGGTTATATTTATGTTGAAATCCCAAGAATTTTGTATTAGATTTCTCGCCGCCGGTATCGTACGAACCGGAAAGATTTTTTTCTTCCACAGAAGGTATCACCATTTTTTTTATTGGATCATCAGGATTTTCAAAATCTATCAGTTTTAAATAGTATTGTGTTATACTCATCGGGTGACGTTTTACTAATTTCTTAAAATGGATTTCTTCCTGCTTAGTTAACCGAATATATTTTTTAAGTTCTTCAATTGTTGTTATGCTCTGTTTTAACTCATTTCTCCACATAGTTAATTTCACCTTCATATTCTATGAATTTCGAGTTCCAATATCTCCTCGATAATACTTACCTTCGAATTTAATCAATTCACATTCATTGTAAACTTTATCTATAGCTTTTCCAAGTGTTTTCTGGTTAACAACAATATTTAACACCCGTCCACCATTTGTAATAATTTTACCATTTGTTTTTTTTGTACCTGCGTGGAAAACTAAAGTTTCATCAGATACTTTTTTTAATCCCGATATTTCAATACCCTTTTTATATGCTTTCGGATAACCTTCGGAAGTTAAAACAACATCCACAAAATATCCGTCATTAAATTCCATCTGGAAATCTTTTAAGCTGCCATCAAAACAGGAAAGAACAAGTTCCAGTAAATCTCCTTTAAAAGCAGGTAACACCACTTCTGTTTCCGGATCTCCGAGCCGAACATTATACTCCAGAACTTTCGGACCGCTCTTCGTAATCATCAAACCGAGATAAATTACACCTTTGTAATTGAAACTTTCTTCTTTAATTCCTTTAATTGTTTGTATTATGGTTTCTTTCTCTATTCTGTTTTTGATTTCATCAGTATAAAAAGGGACGGGGCAAAACGCTCCCATACCACCTGTGTTAGGACCTTTATCTCCATCAAGAAGTTGTTTATGATCTTGTGAAGGAAGAAGAATTTGATAATTTTCACCATCAGTAAATGCAAGTATTGAAAGCTCAGAACCGATAAGTTTCTCTTCTATTAGTAATTGAACCTCTTCGCCATATTTTTGTTTCAAATCTAAAAGCGCTTCTTCGGCTTCCCGGATAGATGAACATACGTAGACACCTTTCCCTGCTGCAAGCCCGTCGTATTTTATGACGCAATTTCCTTTAACTTTTTCGATGAATTTCATAGCAGAGTTAATGTTATTGAATTGCTCAAAATCTCCTGTTGCCACACCATATTTCTTCATGAAATTCTTGGCGAATATTTTTGAGCCTTCCAGTTGTGCTGCTTTTTTATCAGGGCCAAACACTTTTATGGATGTATCTGAAAAGTAATCAACAATTCCTCCTACAAGTGGATCTTCCGGTCCCACAATTATTAATTTTATTTTCTCTGATTCGCAGAAATTTTTAATTCCATCAAAATCATTAACACCTATCGGAACATTTTTTTTCGTTCCCCCATTTCCGGGAATAACATATACTTTTTCTGCTAATTCACTTTGATTCAGTTTCCAGACAATTGCATGTTCCCTGCCACCTGAACCGATTACGGCAATATTCATACTTCTCCTTTCCTACTGCTAATCTTAGTTGGTTCAATCGTCCCGATTGAACCATTTCGTTTCTTGAGAATCGTCTCGATCCTATTATCAGAGCGGGACGGTCTGACCCAAACATTTCATTCAATCGGGACGATTGAACGAGCATCGTTTTCCTCCGTGTTCTCTGTGGTTAACTATTCCTTATCTCCTTATCTGCTTTGATGAGTGATTCTTTGATGTCTTCTATTTCATTAATGAATAAATCTTTCAATCTTCTAATATTTAAACTCCTTAGCGCAGCAAGAGCAGCAGAACTAACATCGATTACAGTCATAGCAGGGGTTTTAGATGGCATCATTAATGAGGAATTAATATTCACCATCATATCTACTTTATCTTTGAACGGAGGGCAGTTAATAACAGGAATTGCCAGGTTTGCAGCAAGTGCACCGCCGAGTCCATTCGATCTTCCGGCAACAGCAATTATACATCCTGGTTCAAGTGAATTATTATAAACTTCAGCTATTTCAGGGATTCGCTCTCCATTCTTATGTGCCGAAACCACTCTCATATCAACAAAAATATCATATTTATCAAGATGAGATTTAATTTTTTTACTGTGCTCCATATCTTTTGGTGAACCCATAATAATTGAAATAAAACCGTCTTTTATCAAGCCTGCCTTCAAGAGTTTATTGTAAATTCGATCTCGAATATCTTCTTCATATACTTCAAACTCTTTTCCAACGATCTTTTCATAGATATTTATGTATCGTTTGGAAGCTTCTGCGATCACTTCTTTGGGAAGAACATTAGGTACGATTCCATCCTTTTTATTATTCAGAAGCCATTGACGGATATATTCTTTATCCATCGAATCAACTTTCAGAGAGTCTTTATCATAAGCAGATTTATCCCAGAATCTTGATGAATCGGGAGTGTGCATTTCATCGATGAGAATTACTTCACCATTAATAATACCGAATTCGTATTTCGTATCGACAAGAATTATTCCTTTTTCAGAAAGCTCCTCTGTTCCGACTTTAAAAAGTTTTAAAGAAATTTCTTCCATTTTTTGATATATTTCTTTTGTAGTCCAACCCTCTTTTACAATATCTTCCGGAGTTATCTCGCGGTCGTGTTCCTCTTTTGTTGTGGGAGTTATAATCGGTTTTTCAAATCTTGTATTTTGCGAAAGTCCGTCATTAACTTCAACACCTGAGAAAACTCTCTTTCCCTTTTGATAACCGCGCCACATCGAGCCAGTTAAGTAGCCTCTCACGATCATCTCTATGCAAATCGGCTTGGCTTCTTTTACCAGACTTATATTAGGATCGATCATCTTGATAAAATGATTATCTACAATATTTCGCGTTTTCTCAAACCAGTAATTTGTGATTCCGTTGAGAACTGCACCTTTGTTTGGAATCAGATTATTCAGAACATTATCGAAACTGGAAATCCTGTCGGAAACGACAATCATCCGCATTTTATCATCGATTCTGAAACTGTCCCGAACTTTACCGGAATGTATTCTTTTAATCTGGGGTGTAAAGATTTTGTCCAAACAATTCATAATTTTCTCCTTATATTCTTACTAAAAATTCACGTCTGTTGGTTCAATCGTCCCGATTGAACCATTTCGTTCCTTGAGAATCGTCTCGATTCACCTAACAGATCGGGACGATCTGAATCAAACATTTCATTCAATCGAGACGATTGAACGAACGAAGTATTTTGTTCTTAATCCTAATGCTTAAAATGCCTGATTCCCGTGAACACCATTGCAATTCCTAACTCATCACATTTTTTTATAACCTTTTTATCCCGAATTGAACCTCCAGGTTGGATAATAGTTTTTATCCCTGCTTCTGCAGCGAGTTCAACGTTGTCTGCAAAAGGAAAGAAAGCATCTGACACCAGAATAACATTTCCTAATTCTGTTTTGTAATAGTCCTGCAAATCTTTTCCAGAAAACTCATTAGTTAAATTTTCTTTAGCTTTTTCAATAGCAAGCTTCGTAGAAACAAGACGATTTGGTTGACCTGCTCCCATTCCCAGCAGTTGATAGGTTTTATCACTTAATTCTCTAACAATAATGATCGAATTCGATTTCACTTGTCGCATCGCTTTGATGCCAAATTCTATCAAATCCTTTTTTAAATCAATATCAATTTGCTTTTCTGTTACATTTTCTATCTTTTCATAAAGTTTATTATCACAATCCTGCAACAGCAGAGAACCCGAAAGGTACTTTACTTCAAACTTTTGTTTGGAATTTTGAGGATCAAATTCAATAACTCTCAAATTCTTATGAAATTGCAGGTATTCCAGCGCTTCATCGGAATATTTTGGTGCAATAATTACTTCCACGAACTTTCGAAGCATTTTATTTTCATTATTAAGATTCAGGAATTCTACTGTTTTCAAATCTACAGGTTTATTAAAAGCAATGATCGAACCGAAAGCCGAGATCGGATCACCTCTCCAAGCATCTTCAAATACTTTGCGCTGGTTATCTCCTTCTGCTAATCCGCAGGGATTGTTGTGTTTAATAACAGCACAACCAAACCGCTTGAGATTTTTTACTGAATCGACCGCACTCTGAATATCTCCGATGTTATTGTAGGAAAGCTCTTTCCCGTGCAGAACCTTCATGTCGGCAAGAGAATTTTCTGCACCTGTTTCTTTAAAGAAAAATCCTTCCTGATGAGAATTTTCTCCGTATCGCAATTTCTTTCCATCCGTGAAAGCAAGTCGCAATGATAGTTCTCCAGCTTGTTCGTCCATTGTTGTGGAAATCAAAGCATCGTAATCCGCTGTGTGATTGAAAGCTTTTCTCATTAGCATAAATCTTGTCTCATAAGAAATGCATCCTTCATTTTCCTGCAACTCTTTGATTACTGAATCATAATCATTCACATCTGTAATAGTGGTAACATATTTAAAGTTCTTTGCAGATGCACGTATCATCGTGGGACCACCAATATCTATATTTTCTATAAGAGTGTCAAAATTAGCTCCTGATCCCTTAACTTTTGCAAAAGGATAAAGATTACAAACAACCATGTCTATCGGCTTTATACCCAGTTTTTTGGCTTCCTGTTTATCTTTTTCTCTATCAAAAAGAAGCGCAGATTCGATATTGAACGAAATAGTTTTCATTCTTCCACCGAATGCTTCAGGATTTCCTGTGATTTTTAGGATGTCGGTAACGAGAATTCCTGCTTCTTCCAATACTTTTTTTGTTCCACCAGTAGAGATAATTTCGCAATTGAATTCCTGCAGAACTTTCGCCAATTCCACAATTCCCGTTTTATTAGAAACGCTGATTAGAGCACGGTTGATTTTGGTATTTTCCATAATTACCCTTAAATTTTGTTCTTATAATTTATCACATAGAAAAGCATTAATTCTTCCAATCTTGTTCCAAAGACCTCAAAATTTACAGGTTCTTTGTAATTCTTAACCATCTTTTGTGCTTGAATAAGATTCGATTCGAAAATGTCTTGAATATTCTCAGTTTTTTCCAATTCAAACTTTTTCATATTCAGTAATGTGTCGAAATCCAGATTAAGCGGAGTTTGAAATTCCTGCTCATCCAGATGATTCCAATCACCAGTCTGAAAATCTAGTTCATAATACGGAAGAAAGAGATGACCATTTTCGATGATAAATTTCAACACATTTATGATATAATCAAATTCCTCAATAGAAAGCGTATAATGCAGATTAACCCTGACCCAGCCAGGTTTGAGTCCTGAATATTTATCCACACCGATAAGACATTGATAATACTTGGAAAGCTCTTCGCTGATACCAAGAAGTGTATGACCATAAGGACCTGCACACGAGCAACCCGCACGCGTTTGAATACCGAAGAGATCGTTCATCAATTTTGTTACAAATTTCGGATGAAGAATGCGATCTTTATGTTTGATATTGAATGGAATTATGTTGATCTTCTTATGAATCTCAGTAGGACCATAGAAAGTAATTCTGTCATTATTTTTGAAATTATCGTAGAATTTTTTTAGAAAATAATGCTCTACTTCCTCGATATTATTGATCCCGACCTTTTCCTTTAACTGGAAGACCAAAGAAACTTTGATATTCTGCAGAATACCGGGAGTTCCGGGTTTTTCACGGGTTTCGATATCTTTTACATATTGTTCTCTTTTCTTTGTGACATAATCTACTGTTCCACCAGCAGCGATGGATGGCGGAAGGTCTTTCGGGTAAATATTTTCGTTAATAATGAGAATTCCGGAAGTTCCGGGACCGCCCAGAAATTTATGTGGTGAAAGAAAAATTGCATCAAAATAACTTTCTTTGTCCTTGTTCATATTAATCTCGATATAAGGAGCACAGGCAGCAAAATCGAAACAGGCAATTGTATTGTGTTTATGCAGAATTTTGGCAACTTCATAAACGGGAGTTTTAATTCCCGAAACATTAGAAGCTGCAGAAAAAGAACCGATTTTGGGTCTATTATCATACTTTGGATTAAATACTGTTTTTTCTAGTTTGATAAGATCAAGTTCACCATCTTCATTCAAAGGAATT
The DNA here is from genome assembly GCA_030621085.1 of Candidatus Cloacimonadota bacterium. Taxonomy (GTDB): domain Bacteria; phylum Cloacimonadota; class Cloacimonadia; order Cloacimonadales; family TCS61; genus JACNIV01. The sequence goes on from JAUXIJ010000006.1 coordinate 47,816, forward strand.
TCAATAACTTCGCAAAGCGTTTGTCTCCACATAATTTCATTGGAATGATGTTCATAAGGTCCTACAAAAACAATAGGTTTTTTATTTTCTATATAATCTCTAAGTTCCTTATTGCATTTTGTATTTTGGGGATATCTTTCCAAGCAGCTTTCTAAAAAAGTATTAATACGTTTTTTAGTGGCAGGAGGCCAGTACACTCCCAGGATTTGCTGAAGTCGAGTAATTCCACCGGTTGTTCCCGATTCTGTAAAGATTATCTTGCCAGTATCACCTGCATTAACAATTTTCTTTATAATTCTCTCTGCTTTATGAAGAATTTCCGTCATTGTTTTTCCGGTAAAGTCATCTTCTGTGTGAGTGTTTGCATAATACTGCATCAGGTGAAGCATATAATTTTCTATCGAAAACAAACACCTTCCACTGGCTGTATAATCCGCATAAATAAGCGGTTTTTCACCGAAAGGTGTTTTGAACATTTTATTACGTCCGATGATATCGGATCTGAGCCATTTCAGGTTTTCTACTAATTCTTCAGGTTTCATTATACCTCTATCATTATTTTTCATAGAAATGGTGTCGATTCAAAATTATCTTTTCTTAATTGATACCATTTCACCTCAATTTTTAATGTTTCTAAATCTTCATTTAGTTTTTTAATCTTCTCTTTAATATTTTTATTACAGTTTTTATCTAAAGAAGAAAAAATAACTATATCGGGTTTAATTATTTCTGCCATTTCTTTCATTGTTATAAAATCGTAGTTTCTAAAACCATCAATAGATTGTTTAATCTCTCCAATAATTAATTTACCATCTTGAATACATACAATATCTAAATCAGTAAAAGGTTCGCTTTTACCTTTCTTAAATATCTCTAATGATGTATTATAAATAAATGATGTTCGACTTTCTTCAAGCAATTGACCTAAAACCAAAATAACAGGTGTTAAGCCTTGAAGAGAATATCCTATATGAACAAGACTATTTAGCTTATAAAACCAGTTTTCATTTGGTTTGATTGAAAATTTAACTCTACAACCTTTACAGATAATATCTTGTTTAATTTCATCAATATGAAACCATTGCCCGATCCCGCAACTTGGACAATGAGGTCTAATACCAACTTGGATTATACCTAATTTAATGAATTCTGCTAAAGTTTCCTTCATATTAGAAATAAATTCTTCTTTTTGATATCCAAGTTTCTCATTATCCTTTATAGAATTAAATTTCTCACAAACCTTTTCAGCTTCTTCTATAAATACATTATATGTTATTTCATTATGTAAAGTTACAATATCTCTAGATAATTTCGAAACATAGTCAGTTAGCCAATTCAAACTATCTTTACTCTTTTTGAAGATTTCACTTTTTTTTCTCAATGCATTCTTAATTTCTTTTCTTTTATTTTTATCTTTCTTAGGATTTACATTCGATAAAATATCGAACATATGACGCCAATAACTAATTTCTAAATACTGTTTTGCAATAAATAAATCTTTAAAAAGATTTATAAAACCAGACATATATCTTCCTGTGTTCGAAGGCTGAATAAAAGCTAAATTGTCATGTTTTAAGTAACCTCTTGCATCTGATTTTAATATTGGTTTATCTTCATCTGTTAACAAAAAACGAAATATTTCTGAATCATTTATCAAATTTATCTGAAGATTTTGAAGTTCACGTGCTAATAATACTGAAGGAAATCCATTTGAACATATTCTTGATGCAGAATTAAATAAATCATAAGCTAGCCTATTATGTTGAGGTAATTTCCACCACAAAGTTTTTCCTTGAATATTTGGATAACGTTCAGGACGAAATTGCATATAAATATCAGCGACCCATGATTCACCGCTCATCAAACCTTTTTCAACTTTAGGTGGATTTAATTTAATCTGAACTTTATCGCCAGTAACTTGGAATGAATCCATTTCACTCGTTATTGAAACAAAATCGCTATTCTCTTTGTATTGTGGCAATCTGATTTCTTCATATGTACTAATTATTTTTGAAATCGAATTTTTAGTTAACTTCTCAGCAATCTCTTTAAGCTCACTTTCATCAATGCTATAACTAATAAATTTTATTCTACAAACTCCAGAAACACTTTGTCTATTTGATAAATTTCTGAACAACTCATACAAACCTTCTTCAAGTTCTTTTGAGGATGCTATTTCTTTGGGTAACCATATACTATTCAAAGATCTATTTGAATATCTCGTTAATGATAAAATTGAATTCCAGTTGTAAACAATATCTTTTGGTGAATCTCCTATAACAACTGTAAAAAATTGATCTGTATCTTCAAATTTAGTTCCTTTTAGGTTGTGCGGAATTGAACAAAATTGAATTGGGAAAACAAAATTATTATTCACACTTATTTTTAATAATGCATCGTTTAAAGATTCTCTACTACTTATTTTTATTATATTTTTTCTATTTTTATCCATCTCATAGATGGATATTGTATTTCGAAAAGATGAAAAATTTATATAAATAAATTGTTTTAATACAATATCTTCCATTCCATCTGTATCAAGAAGAACAAGTTTGGAATGATATAGCTCATTTAAATTGTATTCTGATTGCTTAATTGATAAACCATTATAATCACACTTAATATAGTAATCTTCATAATTTTGAATTTCTTGCTCAGGCATTTTTAATGAAATGGGAGAAAGAAAATTATCAATTTTCTGAATTAAATCCATTTCTAAAGGTAATAAAGATAGAATAATATCTGGATCGAAAGCATTAAGAAACGTCCACCAATCATTTTTAACTGTTTTTCCATCAGTAAATATAATAGGATTATAACGTCCTCCCCAAAGATGCAAATTGAAATCAATAACTTTCTGGATTTGGGATAATACATATTTTTCGGGATTTATTAGAAAAGCTATTCTTAATGGACGTTTTTTAATATATATTGAATAGGGTTCTTGTATCATTTTTCACTCCGTGTTCTACGTGCGCTCTGTGGTTATATATTCCACAATATTCATGAATATCTTCAACCCATCTCCATCTTCGGAGATATCAGGATTCTGTCTTTTCATTTGTGACCAATTCGGATGGTTATATAAACTGAGAAAAGCTTCGGGATGCGGCATTAAACCGAAAACTTTTCCTGTTTCATTCGTAAGTCCGGCACAATTAAGTTCCGAACCATTGGGATTCATTGGATACTTGGAAATCTCTTTACCCTCTTTGTCACAATAAGTTAGACAATTAAGCTTTTTTTCAATTATTTTATTTTTAATTCTTTCATTCTTAATTATCAACTTCCCTTCCCCGTGTCGAACCGGAAGAAAGATATTATCAATTCCTTTCAAGAAAGGCGATTTGCTGTTTTCACTCACTTTGCAATAAATCCATCTGTCCTCAAATTTTCCCGAATTATTTCCCGTAAGCGTAACTTCCTGCTCAAAGTCGGAATTCAAATTCGGAAGAAGTCCCATTTTCACCAAGAATTGGAAGCCATTACAAACACCCAGAATGAATTTTCCTTCATTTAGAAAATCTTGAATATCATCGAAGAACAATTTTCCGGATTTCAGTTTTTTAAACTTCATTTTATTGGAAAGAACTTTCCCCGAGCCCAGATCATCTCCGAAAGAGAACCCGCCGGGAAAATTGAGAATATCATAATCGTGGATCGAGCATTTTCCCAGAAAGATATCATTTAGATGGACTATTTCTGCTTCAGCACCTGCAAGCTTGTAAGCAGCAGCCATTTCCTCTTCACAGTTTATGCCATAACCGGTAATGATTAATGATTTAACTTTTTTCATTAATCGAATCCTTTATCCCAGGCTTCCTGCAATTTTTCAATTTCCAATTCAATTAATTTTTTCCCACTTTGATTTACAATCAATTTTTTCGTTGAATTTACTTTACCAAGAAATAGTGAGTTAGAACTCATTAATTTATCAAACATAGTTTGATTTTCAGATTTTATACTAACCACAAAACGCGAATGGGATTCGGAGAAGAGAATTGCATTCAAACTCAAATCTCCCAATTCAGAAACATCCAATTCCGCTCCGAATTCTGTTCCGATCGCACTTTCGCAAACAGCAACCGTCAATCCACCATCAGAAAGATCATGGCAGGATTCTATCAGATTTTGCTCATTTGCTTTCATAACTTTTTCATACAATCGTTTTGCATTTTCCTTTCTCACTTTGGGAACATTTGCTCCGAGTTTGTCGAATAATCTATAGAATTCGGAAGCACCAAGCTCATCGTAAGTTTCTCCCAGAATGTAAATCAGGTCACCATCTGCTTTGAAGTTGCTCGTAATTGTTTTTCTCACATCAGAAAGCTTAGCAACCATCGAATACAGGATCGTAGGCGGAACTGATATCTTAACTTCTCCTGCTTTAAAGTCATTCTTCATACTATCTTTGCCGGAAGTCATGGAAATATTATAGAAAACGGACATCTCGAAAAGTGCTTTATTCATCTGTACCAGTTTTGCAAGTTTCTGTTTTCCATCAGGATTTTTTTCGGGATCAAAAGCGGAATCGGGAACGCAGAAATTATCATTCACAGTCCAGAACCTGTTCGATTTGTCATTGATATCAGGAAGCTTTCCGCCGACTGAAATAATTTGACGAATCGCTTCATCGAAGGCTCCAGCACTCATTTCATAAGCATCGATATCCCCGAATTTTGGGCAGATACCATTTGAGATCGCAATTCCTTCGAAGCTGTTAAAATTCAATCTCATCACAGCCGCATCCTGAGGAGATTTTCCGTCTTCCCCCATCAAAGGTTTGATGATGGTTTTTCCTTTCACTTCATGATCATATTGACGTATTACATTTTCACGAGAACAGATGTTGTTGCTTCCCATTAGTTTTATTAAAATCTCGTTGTAATCAAGATTAGAAGGAAGTTCCGGTTCTGAGAGTTCAGGTTTTTTCCATTCGGCTTTCATATATTTTTTTGGAACTCCATTATGCAGAAAATCCATTTCCAACAGGATAACTTTTTCATTGTCATATCGTACATCGATAAAACCGGTTGAAGTGAATTCCCCAATATCTGAAAGTTCTACTTCACGCTCTTTTGCAAGCTTAAAAAGAGCTTCTTTTTTGTCTTCTTCCACCACAAAAGTCATTCTTTCCTGCGATTCTGAAACAAAAATTTCCCAAGGTTTCAGGTTCGCATATTTCAGCGGAACTTTCTCCAGATGTATTTCCGCTCCACCGGTGATCTCGGCAAGTTCTCCGACGGAGGAAGATAAACCGCCTGCTCCATTATCTGTAGAACACTTTATCAAACCTTGTTCAACTGCTTCCTGCATAAAATCTGAAAGCAATTTTTGAGTAATGGGACTTCCAATCTGAACGGCTGATTGCGGAGAATGTTCGTCTATTTCTGCAGAAGAGAATGTTGCTCCGTGAATTCCGTCTTTGCCAACTCTACCTCCTGCCATAATTATCAGATCACCGTCATCGATAGGTTTTTCCCAGGAATTAACTCCGGCAAATTTGTATGGCATCACTCCGCCTGTTCCGCAATATACCAGCGGCTTGCCACTGTAGCGATCATCAAAAATGATCGAGCCGTTCACAGTGGGAATCCCCGATTTATTACCTCCGTCTTCAATCCCGTGACGAACTCCTTCAAAAATTCGTTTGGGATGAAGCTGTCCGGGAAGCAGTTCCTTACTATAATCCGGAGGTCCGAAGCAGAGAACATTTGTATTGAAAAGCAGTTTCCCACCACCGATTCCCGTTCCAAGCGGATCGCGATTATTTCCCAGAATTCCGGTAATCGCTCCACCGTAAGGATCTATCGCAGAAGGCGAATTGTGAGTTTCCACTTTCCACACAAATACCGATTCACCATTGATCTTCACTACTCCAGCATTATCTGTAAATATCTTCAAGAGCCAGTTATTACCTGCTTTTTCCAGTCTTTCGCGAATGATCTCGGTAGAACTGCGAATATATGTTTTAAAGAGCGAATCGATAGTTTCTTCTTCTCCTGTTTCCAGATTTTTATAATGAATGGAAGCTGAAAATTCTTTGTGTTTGCAATGCTCACTCCAGGTTTGTGCTAGGACTTCCATTTCACAATCCGTAGGATTTACGGTCAGATTATTTTTCTTACGAATCTTTTTAACTTTCTCATCTGAAAAATAAGACTGGATCGCTTTCATCTCTTCCAAATTCAGAGACAATAATCTATCCTTGGAAATCTTCAACAATTCATCCTCAGTTACATTCAAATCAACTGTTCCAGTTTTGTTATTTTGTTCAATCCGAACTTCGGGAATATAATCTATCTTTCCCGTGAATTTTCCATATTCAAAATGATGAATGAGTTTGTTTCCTAAAAGTTTTTCAGCCAAAGTTTTCAGAATATCATCAGATAAATGTTTTTCGATCAGATAAATATCATCAGTAAAAATATGTTGTGTGTTCGTATCCAGATCCAAATCCAGAATATCGTTCGAAGTTTTTTGAGCTGAAACACCTTCATCATCGGTTACTCCGGGAAGTTTGGAGACAAGAATAAACGATTTGTAGAACGAATCGCTGTAAGAAGAATTTATATAAACATCGTGGATTATTTCATCTTTTAGTCCAAGATTTGCAAACTTCTGAATATCCTTTTTACTCAAATCGTAGGTGATATTGAAGATCTTTCCCGTTTTTACTTTACCAGTTTTTAGATTGAGGAAACTTAATGCGCTTCCCTCTATTTTCTCGCCCTGAACATCGATGATTTTATCTTTTAAAATAAGTTGAATTTGATTTTTCACTAATTTTACATTCCTCAATTTTTTATCATTTATAGAACAATGAATTACAATTATTACCTTTCGCACAACCATTAATGATATCAGTCAAATCAAAAGGATATTTAGCAAAAGGATTTTTTTGAATATTGACATTAACAAGTTGATATAGATTAGCTGGATTATAATCAATTAGCATAAATGCACTAACCTCTTCAAGCTTCCGTTGTTCATTAATAACGTTTTCTTCGTTTCCAGGAAGAGATGCTGCCCTGATTCCGAAAATTATATCTTCGAAATTTTCAATATTGGCTCTAGCAATGCAATTTGAAACACATACGATTATAAAAGGTTTTTTTTCTTCATTTATCAAGTTTACATATTTATGATATTTCCCTTCTTTTTCATCTAAAATTGCGTTTATAGGTCTATAAGAATGCGCTCCACCACGTAACAATTTCCTATTTAGATGAAATGCTCCTATAGGGAGAACTTCCACAATTAAGTTATAGTTTGTAACAAATCTGTTTTCATGATTTCTATTCAAATTGATACTTAACCATGAATCGATATCATTAATAATTACATTTACGCTTTTTATTATCCCATCTTTTACTATTTGCTTAATTTCAAAATTACTCCTATTGAAATCCAAAGTAATATGATACTTTTTTTCAAGCTTCCTTATCCTTTTAGCAAGTAAAAATATAATAGATTGTTCATACTTATAATCATCGTATTTATTCAGTGTAAACACTTCAACAATTGCTTTCTGCTCGTTTTTTTCAATCTCCCAATCTGGGTTATTATTTCCTTTTACTTCATACTTTGGTTGAAATTTAACGGAATATCCTAAATTTTGTAAAAAATTTCCCACCAACAGCTCGTGAAAAGAGTTTTGCATATTAAAATCATTTGAGAACATATATCCATAGAATTCATGTTTTTTTTCAGAACTTAGATTCACTAAACAATCTGATAAGTTTGAAAAAACTGTTCTGAATAAATTAGAATTTGCTAATAAATCTAATTTCATGAACCATTTATTAACATCTTCCACTTCTGATGTATTAATTTTTTCTTCACTTAGTATTGGGTAGGCTAATCTAATCTGATCAACAAGTTCCAACACTTCACTATGGGATTCTATTTTTTTGTACTTACTCATTTATTACCTATTTTTCTCACATTCATATCGATGAACTCATTTCCCATCGAACTTCATCATTGGAAATTCCGTGTTCGACATTGGATATTCATTTTCCTAGGATCATCCGTTTCTTCCATCCTTTCATATCCAACCTTTGCTAACCAAAGTTTAAAAGGTTCTGCTTTTGGTGACGGAATGGATTGGATTAATCGTAACAGCGTTTCTGTATCTGCGACATCGGTTAATCGCATTCTGCTGTCTTTTGCTCTCATTTTCAAAGCGTGACAATTTGTCACGGTTTGACTTCCTTCCTTTATTAATCGTTCTTTCAGCTTTCTCCAATATGCTTGTGGATTTACACTTTGGGTTAATATTGAAACAACATCAATAATAGAAAAATACCAAAGCTCCTTGTCTTCATCCCAATGTCTTCTGACATATTTCTTTTTGAAAATTGCTATTGATTTATCTTTTTTCAATTTTTCTCCCTTTAGCAATAAAAAATTTAACCATAGAGCACACCCCGATACAGTCATTCTTCCTTACGGGGCAGGCAGAGAGCACAGAGTAAATTTACAATCTTCAATATTAAATAATCAATTTTTGAATTCCTTGTTCGACATTGGATATTTATACACCCTTGGTGTATTCATTTCACTATCATTTTGATTGTTCTCGACTCACACTTCGTAGCAAGTCAAGTCCAATCTGTTTGAATCCATAATATCCGTGTCACCTGCGTTCCTTATTATAAAGAAAAGCCTTGCAATGATGCAATCCATTGCAAGGCTATTATCATCCTATTTCATTAGGATCATTTTCTTAACTGCAGAGTATTTTCCTGTTTGTAATTTGTAGAAATAAACACCTGAAGAAACAGCATTCTCATTATCATCTTTCCCGTTCCAAACAATATGATGCAAACCTTCGTTTAATTGATCATTTATAAGAGTTTTTACTTTCTGTCCTTTGATGTTAAATATCTCAAGAGTAATAAACGGAGACGTTTGTGTTATAGAAAAAGAAATTGTTGTAGTCGGATTGAATGGATTAGGATAATTTCCAATTAGTTTGTTCGAGACAATAATTATGTCATCATCAGCATATGTTTCATCATATTCATATAAACTCACACTTCCCTCGATATTCTGAGGATTGTTCAAGCTAAAACCGTTATCGAAGAATGCATACCATGATTCATCCACCGGGATATCGAATTCAATTGTTCCGCTTCCTGCACATATAATCTCATTGAAAGTATCGAATAACTGCTCATTTGAATATAAACCGTAATTCGTTACATCTGTCATAAAACAATTAATTATGCCATCATCGATACCATTATAGAAGTTAGTTCCATCCGTATCATCCATAATTATGGCACCGCTGATCACCTGCTTTGGAACAGTGAAATCCACAACCAACCTATAATCATCGACATCATCATTTGGAGCAGGTATAGAAGAGTATTGAACTTCCGGCATTGTACCTGCAGCATTCATGGAATACGTGTAAGTTTGCCCGCCAACACTATTCGTTACAATTTCATATACCTGGCTTACATTTATTGGATCATTTCCAATTTCGGAATCCATCCTGGCATTATACGTTCTTCCTTCTCCAACAATAAAAGTATATTTTCCTTCTTTATCTGTATATCCCCAGTTATCCCAATACGGCCAACTCGGTACTTTAAGTGTAATTTTTGCACCATCGATAGGATCCCCATTATTATCTAATGCGTAAATAATAATAGTTGCAATTGAATCCGAATAAGTTTCAGTAACCGGTGTAAGATAACCATTACTTTTAATTTCGAATACAGAAGCAAAACTCCATCCCCATCCATTTTCATAAACCAGCGGATTATTTATGGAATTATTTACCGGTTCCCAATGTATCCATTCTTCATCCCAGAATTCGTTCCACGTATGATCGCTGGAAATGGCTAAAATACTTGTGCATGGTATAAGAGCCGCACGCGCAGCTGCTGCAGTTATATCTGCATGTTCTCCGCATCTTCCTATATGTTTTCTATAGATACGAACAGGTTGATGCGGACGTTCGTTGTTCGATGTAAAAGTCATTGAAGCATTGATCCAATCGGTTATAATATGTATCGCTGTATCGGTAGTTCCACCGGATTCATCCCAAACAATAGTACAATTAGCCAGTTCATCTTCCAGAACAGGATATCCTGCATCGGCAATGCATAAGAGGAATTGTCTCCAAAACTTTCCTGTTGGAGGAAGAGCAATATTATTGTTATGTGTATTATTATTCTCAATTATGTCGGGATCTATATATGCCGGAATTTCATCGGTTATTTTAGTATGAACCATGTACATATAGTAAATTTCTTTTGGAACCTCAACTTCAACTGTATTTCCCAATTCATCTATCTTCCAATATTTAATTGTAGAATAATAGTTTTCATCTGTTGCAGATGAACCATAATCAATAATTTCGACGTATCCAAGACTATTATCTGCTTGATATATCAACACTGCATTAAAGAAAAACAAATCGGGATTACAGTATTGCGAGCTGAGTAATTCCGGTGAACAATGCGCTACTACATAAGCTACTTCATCAATATAGGGATCGAACGAATTGTTGATAACATCTCCCCAAACCTGCTGTAGATCTGTTGAAAGTTGAAGGAAAGTGTTTTCCAGGGCTGGTCGAAGCCATTTTGGAGCTTTGTTAAGAGCTTCCAGAGCTTCCGGTTCTAAAGATTCACAACTTGAGAACAGTGATATTTCTTCTACACTATTATCATAAAATACGCCAAGATGAATTCCGGGTTGAATGTATGAATTGAAATTCAATGAATCCACCAGAAGCCAGTTTTCCCTTGTTAGGGTAGTGGTTTTCTGCTGTTGTCTTGTTAATGATGGTGAATAAGTTCGTGCACTTCCGATAACCTCTAATTTACCTGGAGTGAGAATTTTATTTGTAAGACCTCTCACTTCCTCTGAATTGAGTGCTGTTGCAGTTAGCACAACGATAAGCATGAAAAAAACAAATTGCTTTTTCATAATTTCCTCCTTTTTTTAATCATTATAAATAATAGTTTTTTGATTTAGTCCTTTTGAATTCAAGATAATTTTATTTTCTTCGATAATTTCTCCCACAACCTGTGCTTCGATAGATAACAGATCAAGAGTTTTTTCTACATCCTCGGGAGCTGTAACCAACATCATACCATTACCCATGTTCCATGTTTTATATGCTTCTTCCTCGGTTACTTCACCCATTTCCTGAATCTCCTTCACTATATCGGAAGGCTCAAACAAGTTGTCAAAACGTGCTCCTAATTCTGTCTGCTTTAAAATCCTTTTAAAATTTCCGGGAATTCCTCCACCGGTAATGTGTGCTATCCCCTTGATATCAACTTCTCTTTTCATACCGAACCTGCCCAGGATTTCCAATAAAGCTCCCGAATATATCCTGGAAGGTTCTAAAAGGAGTTCTCCCCAACTCTTCCCAAATGGTGAAGGTTGGGAATATCCTTTGAAACTAAATTTTTGCTCTATAATATATCGAACTAGTGAAAATCCGTTGGAACGAAAACCGTTTTCTTTCAAAGCAATAATTTTATCTCCGGGTTTAATATGTTCTCCTGTTATTACTTTCTCTTTTTCTAAAACTCCTACAGCAGTGGCATTCCAAACGTTGCCATTTACAGTTTTACCCACTTCCGCAATCTCACCGCCGGGAATTACTACTTTTTGCTCGTTACAAGCTTTTGCTAATCCTTTCATCAGATCACCAATAATAACCGCATCCACTTTGTTAGTATCCAGAGTATTGGTCACAGAAATCGTTTCGGCTCCCAGGCAAACCACATCATCTGCCACCATAGACAGCAGATCATAACCGAGAGTATCGAATTTTCCGATTCTTTCTGCGATCTCCATCTTTGTTCCTACACCGTCATCACTTTGAACGATATAGAAATCACCCATATTAATAAGTCCGGCAAAAGATCCTTCATCAATCACTGGTTCGCCTATCATTCCTTTGCGGGAAGAGAATGTAGATTTTGCATAATTGTATGCAATTTTAGATGCATTATCTCCAGCTTGAATATCTACACCCGCCTTTTTATAGTCTACCATCAATGCTTCTCATTAATAATCTGAGGATAGGTATTCCTGTTGTTCTTTAGATTCTGTACTTTGATAGATATCATGTACTTTTCCTTCCCTGATGGAAAGAGCAGAAACAAGTTCCAATTCTGCCTTTTCGTGTAATTCACGAATATTTTTCACTCCGCATGTACTCATTGAAGATCTGATCTTAGCCAGTGTTTCTTCCAGATTATCCCGCAAACGACCGGCATATTCTACCATACCTTCCACACCTTCTACAAATTTTGCCTGATTATAACGTTTCATCTTCCAGTCATGTGCTCTTATAGAACCTTCACCCCAATATGATTTCATTACGCGATTATTTACAACGATCTTATCGGTGGGAGATTCTTCCATCCTGGCAAAATAACGACCCATCATCACATAATCTGCTCCAAGTGCCAGGGCAATTGTAATATCTTTTGTACTGGTAACACCACCATCAGCAACTATCGGAATATATTTTCCTGTTTCCTTAAAATATTTATCACGTGCTTCAGCTACATCTATTACAGTTGTTGCAAGTCCTCGCCCGGTTCCCTTCTGTTCTTGAGTAATACAAATAGAACCGCCACCCATCCCAACCTTTACAGCTCCTGCTCCGGCTTCAACCAGGAATCTAAACCCTTCCTGTGTAATAATGTTCCCCCCAATAACAGGGATATCAGGATAACTTTTAGTGATCCACTCTATAGCATTCTTCTGATATACTGTAAATCCGTCTGAAGAATCGATTGCCAGTACATCGACTTCTGCTTCTACAAGCGATGTAACTCTTTCTTCATAATCATGAGTATTTATGGATGCAACAGCCAATAAACGTTTTTTTTCGTCATGTACTTCCAGGGGATTATCAAGCTGGTCATTGATATCCTTGCGAAAAACAAGATGCAATAATTTACCTTCATTATCCAGGATAGGTAGTACAGATTTATGGCTTTCCAATAAGATATTATTTGCTTCTGTTAGATCTGTTATGTTTTTTGCCACCTTCACATTTTCAATAGGAATCATTCTGTCTTTAATAAAGAATTTTGCATGTAAAGAAATATCATAATCCCACTTGGATATCAATCCCAAGAAGATTCCATTTTCATCTACTACTGGAAAAGTAGAATGACCTGTATCCTTTCTGATCTTGTTCATTTCTGAAATCGTCATATCCGGTTTCATAGTTTTGGGCTTAACAAAACCAGCTTTGTGAGTTTTTATTTTCTTAATTATCTTTGTTTGGGATTCAATGGTTTGAGAACAATAGATAAAGGCAGTCCCACCCAGTTTTGCCAGTTCGATTCCCATTCTGGATCCGGAAACAGACTGCATAGCAGCAGAAACAATAGGAATGTTAAGATAATATTTTTTTTCATCTTTTATGGAATATACGAGGGGGGTTCTAAGGGATATTTCTTTCGGGGAAGATTCCATTTTAGTTAATCCTGGTAGTAAACGATATTCCATTAAAGTTCTGGAAGGTTCATGAATAATATTTTTTGCCATTATTACTCCTGATCAATTAACCACAAAACCAGATTGAAAATAATTCATGGTTCATTTCTTTATCTTCACTTCATCAATTAAATATTTCTTCTCACAATAATGACATCTTACTTTCACAGGTTCATCTTTTGTCAAACGGAATTTTGATTTAATATCCTCAGAATTTGTAATACATTTGGGATTAGGACAAACTATCAGGTTCTCAATATATTCCGGTATTTCTAATGATACTTTTTTTACTACCCCGAAATCATTAATTATAGTGAGTGTAGCATTGGGAGCTACAAGGGCAATACTGTTCACTTCATTGTGAGAAAGTTCTTTATTTTCAATTTTTACAATATCTTTCCTATTTAATTTCTTGCTTGAAAGATTCATGCCAACCATCACTATTTCCTTACCATCCAATTCAAGAATATCCAATACTTTCCTAACCTTTCCTGCTGTAATATGGTCGATCACCGTTCCATTTCTGATAGCATTAACTTTGATTTGTTTAATCCGACTCATTTACACCTCCCCTAATAAAGTAGAAATAATAGCCTGTCGTGTATAAACTCCATTTTTTGCCTGCGGAAAATAGTAAGCAAATTCTGTATTATCAACATCTGTATGGATTTCGTCGACCCTGGGCAATGGATGCATGACCTTGAAATTTTCTTTAACATTAGAAAGCATCGTTTTTTCCAGGATATATGAACCTTTCACTTTTTCATAATCCTCCGGATCAGCAAAACGTTCCTTCTGAACTCTGGTAACGTAAAGAATATCCAAATCATCTATGTTACCTTCCATATTTTCATACTCTTCAAATTTAACTCCCTGTAATTTCAGGTCATCTTTAATGTATTGGGGCATTTTCAAAAAAGAAGGAGATATGAATTTGAATTTGACATTAAATAGAGCCATTGCCTGTGCCAGCGAGTGAACTGTCCTGCCAAATCTCAGATCACCTGCCAATCCAATCGATAAGTTTTCTAAAGTTCCCTGTGTTTTAACGATAGAATACAAATCGAGAAGCGCCTGGGTTGGATGCTGGTTAGCTCCATCTCCTGCATTTACAACCGGAATATCTACAATTTCGGAAGCAAAGCGTGCAGAACCTTCGATCGAACTTCTCATGATAATGATATCTGAATATTGAGCGATAGTTTGCAAAGTATCTGCAAATGTTTCACCTTTTTTCACAGAAGTTTGACCTGTTCCACTCATAATGATCGTGTCACCATTCATACGTTTCATAGCCGTATCGAAAGAGAACATTGTTCTAGTGGACGGCTCAAAGAATAAAAGTGCAGCCAGTTTCCTCTGCATATCCGGAACGATTTTTCCTTCCTCGATCTTGCTGGCAATGTTCATCAAATGTAAAATTTCTTTCTTACTTAAATCTCTCATTGAGATCAGGTTTTTCATATTTGCTCCTTTAAGTTAATTTCTTTTCTCATATTCTTTCCAGGCTCTTTCTCGATATATTTTAGCAATTTCACCCGGATTTTCATTCCCATAGATTCCACGTCCTACAATAATGCAATCTGCACCACCCTGAACAGCTTCTTCCACTGTGATGTATTGTTGTCCCATGGAATCCGAACCCTTTTCCAATTTTACACCTGGCATAAGTAACAACATTCCCGATGGGAATTTTGCTTTGTAACATTTAATATCTTCAACGTTTTTTCCATGCCCTATAAAACCAGATACTAGCATTGGATTTCTTCTAGCAATTTCAAAACATTTACGAGAATACGTCTCATTTATCAAATTACCCTTGGAACTCATTCGTGCTAAAATGAACGAACTCCTACCCTCGATCCCGTCAAAAAGACCCTTCAGAATGCTTTCACCTGCTACCATATGAACTGTAACATATTCTGCCCAATCTGCGATTTTGTATATTCCGCTGCGGAACTGTTTACGGACTGTGTTTCCAATGTCAGCAAACTTACGGTCTTCAAAGATGAGAAAATCGTACTTGCGTGCATATTCCTGCAGTTTGGAAACAAAATTCTCATCGTAGTCATCCAAAATGTCTACGTGTGTCTTTAGCATTACAATTTCAGGACCAACTTCATCCAATATTTCAAAAAATTCTTTTTGAGAAGTAACATCCAATGAAAGAACAAGGTTAGATCTTTTCTCTTTGATTTTTGCCAAAAGTTTTTTTGTTAATGGATTGGAAATTTCTTTTTCCTCTTGTTTTGGTTTTGAAATACTTGCAGTGAAATCATTAACTTCTTTTACTTTTTCATCTGAAATCAAATTCTTATTTTGCAGTAATTCCAGAATCTCATTCAGATTTATCATACTGTGAAGCTTATAACCTTGCTTTGCTAATTCTTCTGTTCCGTTTGCACTTCTATCTATCACCACCACGAAATCTTTAATGATAACGCCTTCTTTTTCATAAGACTCCGCAGTTTCAATCTTGCTTGTTCCGGTTGTTATCAGGTCGTCTATCACCAGACATTTTTCTCCTTCTTTGAACTTGCCAATGATGTTCTTTCCTGTACCGTAAGATTTTTCTTCTTTGCGCATATACACCAGAGACTTTTTCAGTTTGAAAGCAACCAGCGATGCTATGGGAAGTGCTGTGTATGGAATTCCCGTTAATACATCGAATTCCATATCTTTGATCTTTTCAACCAGCAGGTCGGAAACACCATCCAGAAGCTCAGGATAGGAAATCATATCCCGTAAATCAAAATAGAATGGTGAAACTAATCCGCTTTTTAATGTGAAGCTACCGAATTTTATTGCTCCTATTCTTTGAAGTTCCAGAATAAATTGTTCTTTTGTCATTTTCACTCCTGTTTCTATTTATCAGCTTATTTTTTTTGATTATTTATACTTTTCCCATCTTTCAATTTAAAATTAAGCAATTCTTTTATATTACTTATTAAAATAGTAACCAGAATAATTTGATATATGAATATAATTAAGAAAACAGTGAATTCAACAAACAAAACTTTATGTATAAGATAAGATAACATCAAACATAAAGTATTTATTATAATTCCTACACCAAGCCAAATCGTAGACTTCGTTATTATAGGTTTAAGAATGTTAATTGTTTTCTCTGCATGAATCCAACTTCTTAATAAAGGTTTGCAATAATCATTATAAGTATTGTAATTTTCTTCTTTTTCATTTAGTTTCATATCTTCAAGTTCTTGAACTTTGAGTGAATTTATACCACCTCGATCTCCTCGACCTCTTGGTTCTAGAAGTCCGCTTTTAATGTATTCAATTTTTGATTGCAAATTCTGAATTCTGAAAATCCCAAAAACACCGACGATGGCAATTATCGCAGCATTTGCTTGTAATAATGCTGAAAACAGATACAATCCTGTACTATCACTAAATAGTTCCATATATCACCTCCTTCGACACATCCAATATCTTCCCATCCACAAATGTCATCATAACTTTTCCTTTTACTTCTATTCCATCAAACGGTGAATATTTAGCTTTTGATCTGAAAGCTGATGCATTGATTTTCCATTTTTTATTTAAATCGATTACAGATAAATCTGCAAAATTCCCAACTTTGATTTCTCCTCGTTTTTCCAATTGGAATATCTTTGCCGGATTATTACTCGTAAGCTCTATTAGTTTTTCAAGTTTCAAGTTCCCCTCATTTACTTCATTAAGAAGAAGGAGTAAACAAGTTTCCAATCCGGGGAAACCGGATGGAGCTTTTTCATATTCCTGCTGTTTTTCTTCGATTGTATGCGGAGCGTGATCAGTTCCTATCGTATCGGCAATTCCATTATTTATTGCCTGCCAAAGGGCTGCGTTGTCCTTTTCAGATCGCAATGGAGGATTCACTTTCCCGATATTTCCAACTTTTTCTAAAATCGATTCATTCAACAAAAGATGATGTGGAGTCACTTCGCAAAAAACCTGATTATTACATTTATATTTTTTTATTAATTCGATCTCTTCAAATGTGGAAACGTGGGCAATATAGATTTTATTTCCAATAACTTCAGATAGTCTCAGAACAAGTTCCGTTCCTTTAATTGCGCATTGCCGGTTTCGTATTGCATTGTGTTTCAGGATGTTATTATAAGGTAATCTTTGTTGCCATTTATCCAGAAGTTCTTGAAGTTCAGTATGAATAACTACTACTTTATCGTATTGTTTAGCAAGCTCGAATACCTGCTTCAATATATCTTCATCTGTTACTGTTTCGTTAGAAACTGATCCTGCCAGGAAAACCTTGATTCCTGCAATATCCGGAGCATTTTTATCCAGAATTTCCTCAATATCTTTTTGATTGGAATTTGTAGCTCCGATAAAAAACTTATAATTTACTAAACTCATTTCAGCAGCTTTTCTTTTGATATTCAGGTTTTTCAAATTTATAGTGGCAGGAAGTGTATTCGGCATATCAAAAATAGTTGTAACTCCACCTGCTAAAGCTGCCATTGAGGCTGTTTCCCAATCTTCTTTATAAGCTTGCTGCAGATCTCGAACGTGGACGTGAGCATCGATAACTCCTGGAATTACAAGATTGCCTTTGATATCGATTGTTTCATTAACCGTTCCGAAGGTCTCCGACTGTTCGGAAGGTTTGATATCAACGATCTTTCCTTCCTCAATAAGAATATTAGATAGACCTTCAATTAACAGGCAATTTTTAAGAATAACACTCATTAATATTTTATCCTTTTCCCGCTAGCATCACGATGATATTTTCCAAATTCCGTAAGTTGTTCAACCAGTTTTTTCGGAAGAACAGGACCTTCCACACAAAGCCTTATACCTAAGGGATCCATTGTACAGTTACCGCAAATTCCAATCGCACATTTCATATAACGTTCTAATAGAAATTCATACTCTACATTATCTAAAAGCGGTTGCAAAGCTTTCATCATCATTTCCGGACCTGATGCATAAACAAAGTCGAACATCTTCCCATTCTCTCGTTGATTATTTAGCATTCTTTTTGCAACATCAACCGAAGTTCCTTTTTCTCCAAAAGAACCATCATCAGTTGTATTAATCACTTTAATTCCCAGTCCGTTAAATTTTTTTGAGAATAAGTGCTCATCTTTTGTTCGAGCTCCATTTATCAATGTAACTTCCGTCCCATTTTCCTTTAGAACTTTTGATAAAAAATAAAAAGTAGGAACAGCATAACCTCCGCCCACAAGCAGAACTTTCCCTTTGGATATAAAAAAAGAGGAACCGTAAGCTCCTCTTATAGATACATAATCACCCACTCTTTTTTGGAAAAGGTGGGAAGTAAATTCACCAATTCTTTTTACAGTTATGGAAAATACATCTTCGGTACAATCAGAAATGGAGAATGGTTTTTCACCGCCTTCAAAATCGGTGAGCATGATGAACTGACCGGGTTTTGCATTTAGTGAATATTTGAATGAATAAGTTTTTATATCGTCCGTTTCTGTTTCAATCTTGGCAATTTTCAAGGTTCTTCGATTATTCATTCAACTTCTCCAGCTTCGGAATATCTTCAAGACTATCATAATTGCTCTTATTCATAAATTCGATGATCTCATCATTGATCTTATTGAAAACTTCTACTCCACGATAATAAACGGCAGTACCAACTCCAACCAGTGTTGCACCTGCCATAATCATTTCAATTGCATCCTCTCCTATAGTCACTCCACCCATGCCAATTATTGGAATGTTTACAGCAGAATAGGTTTGATAGATCAGTTTAAGTGCTACCGGTTTAATACAGGGTCCGGAAAGTCCTCCAAATTTGTTGAACAATACTGGTTTCACCATTTTTGTATTAATTAACATTCCTGGTCCCACTGTATTTATCAGACAAAGCACATCTGCTCCGGCTTTTTCTGCAGCAAGAGCAATTTCAACAATATCATATACATTCGGAGATAATTTGACAATAATAGGAAGCCTAGAAATTTCTTTTACTGTTTTCACTATTTTAAAGACTTCATCCTTTGATGCTGCCAGCGGTATTCCGAATTCATCAAATACATTCGGGCAGGAAAGATTTAATTCCAAGAAGTCACCTCTGGATTTATTAACATGTTTTGTCAGTTCGGAAAAGTCATCTGTATTGGTAGCAAAAACGCTCACAATAACAGGTGTATCGGAGCGTTCTTTGAACTGGTTTATCTCTGTAAGCCCATCCATAATTCCGGGATTACACAATCCCATTGCATTTAAAAGTCCACTTGCAAATTCCGCTACAACAGGACCTTTGTGTCCCATTCTTGGTTCGAGAGTTAAGGATTTACTCGTTACTACTCCTGCGCCATTTTTGGCAGAGACACTCAATCCGGAAAATGACATATCCATAATGCCTGCTGGTAAAACAAGCGGTGAATTGACTTCGATACCTAAAAACTTAGTTTTCAATCTCTTACGCATACACCCGTTCCCGGTTTAGAATTCAGTTCGAGATTTTTTTTACAGAATCTTTCGAAAAAATATTTACCTCTGACTTGCTTTACCAAAAAAAATTATATATATAAGTGGTCAAATTATTTTAATATTTTTTTTAATTTATTAATAAAATAGTTAAATCATTCACATTTGTTCCTGTTGGACCTGTTTTTATCAAATTTCCCACCTTATCCAACACGTAATAGGAATTGTTGTTCTTCAATTCTTTGTTAATATCTATTCCTTCCTTTTGTATTCGCTTACAAGTCGTACAATCCACCATTCCCCCTGCAGCATCTGTAGAAGCTTCTGTGCCATCTGTTCCCACAGAAATAACTACAACGTTTTCCAGGTCACAAATACCTGAAGCAGCACTCAAAACCAGTTCCTGATTACGTCCTCCTGTTCCATCACCTTGTACATTTACTACCGTTTCACCACCAATAATTACAGCACAGGGTGGTTTCATCGGAGTTTTGAATGACTTTATTTCACGAGCGATAGAAGCAATGAATTTGCCTGCATGTTTTGCTTCACAATCTAATGTTGTGGTTAATATAAGTGGAGTGTATCCTTTCTCTCTTGCTATTAATGCGGCATTGTTACAAACTTGCTTTATGTTGCCTATGATCTTTGTTTCTATGTTAACCAGATTTTTTGGTGTTTCAATTCTCAGAACATCTCTAATATTGCCAGTTATTGAAAGATCGTATTTTTTTATAATCTCCAGAGCTTGATCGCTTGTGCTGGAATCCGGATAAGCAGGTCCGGAAGCTATTGCATCCAAATGATCTCCTAAAACATCCGATAAAGCCAGAGTATAAACAATAGCTGGATGAACAAGCCGAGAAAAACGACCACCCTTAACCGATGAAAGATGTTTCCTGATCGTGTTCGTTTCCACAATATTAGCTCCGGATCTAAGAAGCCGGTCATAAATGACTGTAAGCTCCTTTAAAGAAATACCTGGCAGAGGTTTTTCAAAAAGTGCAGAACCGCCACCGGAAACTAAAAACAGAACCATATCATTTTCAGTTAGATTCTTCACCTTTTCCAAAGTACAGTTTGTAGCTTTTATAGAGTTTTCATCCGGGATTGGATGTCCAGCTTCCCAGATTTCCAGCCCTTCGATATCACCTTGAGAATGATCGTATTTTGTTATTACAATTCCATCTTCTATCCTGATTCCCAGAATTTTTTTAGCCGCAAAAGCCATTCGCCAGGCAGCTTTGCCTATGGCAACAAGAACTATTTTTCCCTCTGTATGGAAATCCCTCAAAGCAGCTTCAACTGCCTTATCCGGGAGGACTGATTCAATTACCTTTTGAACAATGTATAATGCATCGGAGCGGAGTAATTTCAATTTATCTTTATCGTTTCTTAACACACTAATTCCAAATCAAAACAAGATAAAGTTTTGATATGCTATAAATAATAATTCTCTTTTATTAATTATTTTGCTAATTCTTTCAGTTTAATTATCATATCCGTTTTTTTCCAGGTGAATTCGGGATAAATGTAACCGTAACTTATTTAAGCAGAATACATTTCCTTAATGCTTTCGTATCTCCGTTTATTTTTACCTTATAGAAATAAATTCCAGATGATAATAGTTTATCTCTTATATCTCGTCCATTCCAAACTACACTATGTTTTCCAGGTATTTCTATTATGTTGTTCAGAGTTCTTATTATTCTCCCTTTAATATCATATATCTCGATACATACGTTACCTTCGCTAATTGTCGTGTATGAGATTGTAGTTCCAGATGAACCAGAAGCATAGAAAGGATTAGGATAATTTAACGCTCCAATATCAGCGTATTTTATTTCATAGTTGTTGTTTACATTTGTACTTTGATCGTAGTAATATGCACCCATATCTACTATCGTCCCATCAGGATCAAGAGGAGAATTCGGGTCACCTGCATCAATACATGGAGAGTTTTCTTGCAAATGGAAATCTCCATTTACTGAATCTATAAATAGAGGATCAGAATTCATATTACCTAATCCTGTCCATCCTCCTTGAATATCAGAATAAGTTATCGTTATTACTCCACCAGATTGATATATTTCAGAAGGTATATTATTCCAAAAAATTGAATTAATGACTTCAGGATAACAATTCGAACCCACAAAGATACCTGCACCCAAAGGTGAATAATTTTCAGAAACTGTTAGATTTGATAGAATAGGATTACAGTTAACATGACAAATTATCCCTCCACCTTCTGAAGAAGCAATGTTATCAAAAATTGTTACATATGAAATAATTGGATTACAATCCCCATAGATATACATTCCGCCACCCCATGTTGCATTGTTATTTGAAATTGTAACATTATTTAGAATTACATGAGAACTAACATTCATTTGAATTCCTCCACCAGTATCAGAAGCATAATTATCTGTAATTATGACATTTATAAATTTCGCACAAGAAATCCCACAAAAAACTCCTCCTCCTTTACCATAAGGAGTAGCAATATTACCAGTAATTATACAGTCAGTTATGGTTGGATTTGAATTTGCACAAATAATACCTCCTCCATAATGATAATTCCAAAAGTATTCAGCCAAACCATTTGTTATCGTGAAACCAGTTAATACTGCAAAACAAGATTCTCCATTTTTAAATTTTACAACATTACCACTATGTGTTCCATCTATCACAGTATCAGCTATATATGTAGAGTCTTGTGTTATCAAAAATAACGAGCCAATCACGATATTTTTACCATTATAGTTAATATTTTCGTAATAGACACCAGGTTGAACTAAAACAGTATCACTCATTACTGCAAAATTAATTCCTTCTTGTATTGTTGG
>JAUXIJ010000052.1 GCA_030621085.1 Candidatus Cloacimonadota bacterium
ACCTCAGTACCGGGTAAAACTGTTAAAGTTACACCAGCATCTACGTATAAAATTTCTGTAACCAGGTAAGGGTTGTTTTCAGGACCCCAGATAGTATCTTCTGTAAGGTGACCGCCTACTTCAATCGCATTTGCGATTGAAGAATGAAAAATGAGAAATGTGAAATATGTAATTAAAAGAATTAATATTTTTTTCATATTTTACTACCTCACCCTGAATCCCTCCGTCAAAAGCCGGATTGAAATCTCCAACTCAGCGGAGGGACTTTTAGGATGAGACAAATGTCTATTTAACCATTGCGAAGGTCAAGACTAATTTGCTTATCTTACCAAGTTCAACCCTTCGGAAGGTCGAGAAAAGCAAGTAGCTCGACAACCTTCCGAAGGGTCATTTCAGCAAAGAAGTAAATACCGGCATGTAGGCTCTTAAACCGAAGCTGCAAATTTAATAACTAACGGTTTTTACCTTGAAATGTCTCTTACGGATCTTTGTGAATTTGACTTTTCAAGAGTTAGTTTATTTATGGATCGATGTGTTCATTTTAACGAAAAATAACACTTATCCACAAAAAAGTCTTATCTTTATTATTTACAAACAATTAATCCACACCTTGTGGATAACTTTTTTTCGTCAGTATTTATATAACCTGCTTTTTTATAAATCTTTATCGCTGCTTTTATTTTTTGCAAGATTCCTTTTGACTGTTTTTCTCACCTTGACAAATCTTGTTTCATTTTCATTTTCGGTATGCTGTTTTATAGTATTTAAGCAGGTTTACGGTGTTTAGTGATTTGTGGATAAGTTAAATCTTTAAGCTAATTTTCTTCGTAAGATTCACTGTATCAGAAAGATAAACTATGTGAACAATTTTGTGGATGGATTGTGGATAAGATCTGTGATTTTGTGTAAAGCCTTTATTGGCGGTACAAAAGGATGTTGATATGAATGATTACGAAGAACTATGGGGTGGAGTTTTAGATACCTTAAGAGAAAATATAAGTGAGCAGGGTTTTAATACCTGGTTCAATGAAACTCATCTTATTGATATTGATAATAACCTCCTCTCGGTAAAAGTCCCAACGCAGTTCATTGCAGATTATTTAAATAAAAATTACAGTGAACTTATCTGTGAAATATGTTTCAATCTTTATAAGTCGAAATATCATATTAAATTTGCCAGTTCGCTTCCAATAATAAAACAAGCTAATTATGATAATGTGGAGGATATCAAACCAATCCCCAGTTATCAGACTAAACTGAACATGAATTATAATTTCAATGAATTTGTTATCGGTGCCAATAATAAATTTGCACATTCTGCTTCCCTGGCTGTTGCCGAATCTCCCGGGACTACATATAATCCTCTTTTTCTCTATGGTGAATCCGGAATGGGAAAAACGCACCTCATGCAAGCTGTAGGAAATTTTGTAGTAAATGAGCTCGTTGAAAAGAAAGTAATGTATATAACCACCGAAGAATTTACCAACGAAATGATAAACGCAATTAGAACCAACACCATGGCTAATTTCAGGAATAAGTTCAGGAATTTTGATGTACTATTGATTGATGATATTCATTTTCTTTCCAGGAAAGAAGGTACCCAGGAAGAATTCTTTCATACTTTTAATTCTTTATACGAAAAGAAAAAACAGATCGTTCTTACCAGCGACCGACCACCTAAAGATATTCCCGACCTTGAACAGAGACTTGTCACCAGGTTTGAATGGGGTTTATTAGCCGATATGAAAAGCCCCGATTTTGAAACACGTGTTGCTATCTTGAAGAAAAAAGCAGATTTTGAAAATATAAAACTCAAAGGAGAAGTGCTTGAATTCATTGCCGAACATATTTACAGTAATGTAAGAGCTCTGGAAGGATCTCTCATCAGGATACTTGCTTATGCTTCTTATAACAATCTTGATACTGAAGATATTACTGTGGATATGGCAGGTGAAATATTGGTCGATATGATTTCAGACAAAGTTCAGGAAGTAAACCTGGAAACAATAATGGAAAAAGTATGCGAGGCATACAATATAACCCAGGGTCAGATTTTTGATAAAACCCGCAAAAAAAATATTGCCTTTCCGCGGCAGATAGCGATGTATCTTTCCAATTTACTGATTCCACAACTCTCCCTGAAAGATATTGCGCAATATTACAAAAGAAAAGATCATACTACTGTTCTGCATGCCAAAAAAACTATTGAAGAACAATTCAAGAACGAGCGTGACCTTCGCATCCAGATAGAACGCTTGATCAAAGAAATAAAAAAATAGTTGTACACTTATCCACGAGCTATGAAGTTAATGAATGTTTATAAGTTGCTGGTTGAAAAACTAAAAAAGAAAAATGTGAATAACATTAGAAATATGAACAGGCAATCCACATTTTATCTACGTTCGAACAACATCTGTAATTCTCTGAAAAAGAATAAATTACGGTTACCGTGTTCGAGTTATAATCATATCCACAGCGACTACTATTAATACTATTTTTAAAAATAAAATAAGGAGAATAAATGATACGGAATATTAGAATCACAGGATTTATTTTAATAATGATTCTTGTAATTATTGGTTGTACAAATAAATCCAACCTGGTTGGAACAGGAGAAAATGAAGGACCTGAACCGGAATCAGTAATAATAGGCAGTGAATACTTTTCTTCATTTCACAGCTTTGAAGACAGTTTGAAAAATTTTAATACAGATAGAACAGTAATAGGTAATTATGAAAAATACGGTACTGTAAATCAGGCAGTTTCTCTCATTAAATTCACTTCACTTCCGGATTCTTTTTATGCTATCGAAGATGCAAATCTTATTTTGAGTATTAAAAATAAACATAATTTTGATATTATCGATAACACTACTTTAAAAATAGGCAGGATCATCAACGAGAACTGGTATGAAAGTACTGCTCTCTGGAAAGAACCCACCGATTCCACCAGTTGGTCCGGAGATGATTTTTCTCTATTTGATGGTGATGATTTTGAATTGATTCCAGACCTTGTAATGACTCTGGAAGAAGATTCGCTGGTTATCGATATTCCCGAATATCTGATAGAAAACTGGATAGATGCCGATACGTTAAATTTTGGGCTGGCTTTTTACACGCCAGATAGTGACTGCTTCCTGGAAATAAATTCTTCCGAAAATGGAAATGATGATCTTAAACCGTTTATAACTTATGAATACATGGAAGCAGATACCAATACTACTTTTACTACCCAAACAGTTTATGCCAGCCATGATATTACGATCTTTTATACCGATGATGAATATGCCGCTTTCCCGGGTCAGCTGATTCTTTCCGATATACAGCCTATCAAGATGTTCATAAAGTTCGAAGTTCCCGATTCTATTTTTATTCCTGTAGAAATAGAAGATCCTGAGTTGTACATGCAAAGATTGACTATTAATAAAGCAGAACTTATCTTGTATAATAGTGAAAATAATCAGTATCCTGCCGCCGGTACTATCTATATCGATCCGTTCATTGTAACCACAGATACGGTTGATCTGAATTACACCGATCCGTATTCACCATTCATGACATCCGATGATTATGAAGATCTTTTTATAAGCAGCTCTTCAGACAGTTTGGGAACAGAGGAATTTAAAATAGATATTACAAAAATTCTTCAAAAACTTACAGCCGGAGAATATGAAAAGTATGGAATTATGTTAAAATCTATTTATGAATGCAGGGATTTTATGCATCTGGAATTTGAAACTGAACCTGAAATAAGAATAATATTTACACCACCCTTCGATTTTGAAGAGTAACTAAGAGGTAATTGTAATGAAGAATTTTTGGGTATTTTTAATTCCAATTCTTATTCTTTCCTGTATTCAGCAGGAAGATGAAGGCGTCATTGCTCAAGTAAATGACGATAAACTAACCATCGAAGAGCTAAAAGCAAATTTCAGCGATGATGAATGGAAAAATCTAACAAATGAAGAAAAACATGAATTTGTGCAGGATTGGATACGGTTAACTCTGTTATCGCAGGAAGCCGATAAACTTGGATTATCCAATCTTCCACAAATAAAATCAAAAATTGAAACAGCCGAAAAATCAGTAAAATCTAATACTTTGTTAGCACAGAAATTATCCGAGATTAAGATATCGGAAGACGATCTTTTTAATTATTATAAACTTCACAAAAGCAAGTTTCGGAAGAGTCATAAAGAATACAAAGTACAGAGAATGTTTATTACAGACGAATCAAAGCTCGGTGAGGCTAGAGATGAAATCAAGAATAGTTCATTTGCAGAAGCAGCAAAAAAATATTCCGAAGAACATGCCGGTAAAAATGGCGGTTATATAGGATTTATTTCCCAAAAAACAGCGGATAAAAATATCTGGAATGCATTAAGATCACTTCAGAAACATAGATACAAAACTGTAGAAACCAGCCAGGGATATTATATTTTACGATTTTATGATACACGCACTGTTTATGAAGAGAAAACCTTCCTTGAGGTTTCTGATTCGATAAGGAAAGTAGTTTTGGAAAACAGAAAAGATGAAATATTTAACAACCTAATCGAAGAACTAAAAAAGAAATCTGAAATCTCAATTTCAATTTAAAACAGGAGAAAAAATGAGAAAAATAGTTTCAATAGTAATTCTGCTGACTTGCATCACAATGGTAAATGCAGAAATGGTAGATAGAATAATTGCCAAAGCTGGAAGAGAGATAATCTTACAAAGCGACCTTGATAAAAGGCTTCAGCAGCTGCAAGCCGCTGGTATGCTAAACCAGGAAATCACGACATTAGATATTTTGAACGATATGATAGAATCTGAATTGATACTGCAAAAAGCCAAACAGGAAGAATATGAAGTGGACGAAGATAATATAAGAAATATGGCAGAAAAACAGATCAAGCAAATTGCTTCTCAGTTCCCAACAGAATTTGAATTCAAACAAGAACTGAAAAAAGCGGGTCTTACCGTTCCCGACCTGAAAGATTATTATATTGAGGTAATAACAGAACAGAACCTGAAAGAACTGATAGTCCAGAACGAGATAAAAAGCAAGATACATATCACCGAAGTGGAAGTAGAAGATTATTATAATGAGCATAAAGACGAAATTCCTACACGCCCGGAAATGGATCAAATCGGCATGATTGTGCGCACTATCAAAGCCGGGAAAGGAACAAAAAATAAAGCCCTGGTAGGTATCAACAAACTTCGAGATAAACTTATTGAAGGCACTGATTTTGCCGAACTGGCTAAAGAATACAGCGATTGTCCTTCCAAAACAAATGGTGGTAATCTGGGATTCTTTGGCAGAGGTACAATGGTGAAACCTTTTGAAGATGCTGCTTTTGGGTTAATGCCTGGTGAAATCAGTGAAGTGTTAGAAACACAATTCGGCTATCATATAATCAAAGTTGATGAAATTAAAGAAGATGAAGTTAAAGCCAGCCACATTCTAAAGAAAATAGAACCTACAGAAGAAGATATCCAGGCTGAGATCCAATTGATGGAAAATATATTGGAAAAGCTAGAGAATGGCGAAGAGTTCAGTGAACTGGCAAAAACCTATTCAGAAGATGATTCTACTGCCGTTACAGGTGGAATTATCGGTGAATTTGTTAAAGGAGAATATCCCGAACTTTTCAAAGAAAAATTAGATAATATCAATTACGGCAGGCATACTTCATTAATTCGGGAAGGCGACAATTTATATATTTTCGCAAAACTTAAATTGATTCCTGAGGAAGAATACCGTTATGACCAAATCTATGATCGATTAAGAGAACTCGTAATTAACCAGAAAGAAATGGAACTTTATGAAAAGTGGATCACAGAATTGATACAGGAAAGTTATGTGGAAATCCTGTTGGAAGATTAGCAATCAATGAATTTACCTGTTATAATTTCCACGCTTTTCGGTACAGGCTACTTTCCAAAAGCTCCAGGTACAGCCGGTACACTTATCGCAGCTTTGGTTTATCTGCTATTGCCGGTAAAACTATTTGGCAGTTTAGAAAATAATGTTATTTTCTTTACCTGTGTTTTAATTTTAAGTTTGATTTCGGTTCTTTTTATCTCAAAAGCAGAAAAAAAACTTGGTCATGACAACAATAAAATAGTCTTGGATGAATTTCTGGGTTATTTTATCGCTGTAGTGTTTTTGCCAAAAACCGTGTTAATAGCTTTCTTCGCTTTTATGTTGTTTCGTTTTTTTGATATATTTAAACCTGAACCGGTTAATATTTTGCAGAAACTTCACGCTGGCTGGGGAGTGATGGCAGATGACCTGATGGCTGGTGTTTATACAAATATCAGCTTGCAGATATTAATAAGAATTTTTCCAAAAATAATAAAATAATAAGGAGATATTTATGTTTAATGTTTTAATGGAAGCAGGTACACAAACTGCGGCTGGGAATCCGCAATCGAATATTTTTGCACAGCTATTCCCGTTTATTCTTATGTTCGGTATTCTTTATCTACTCATCATTCGACCCCAGCGTAAACGTCAGAGAGAGACACAAAACATGCTGACAAATCTGAAAGTAAACGATGTGGTGGTAACGAACGGCGGTATCATCGGTAAGATCACGAACATTAAAAAAGAAAAGAATATCGTAGTTTTGAGGGTAGATGAAACAAGCAAAACAAAAATAGAATTCCAGAAAAATGCTGTTGTAGGAATTATCAAGGATGAAGAAAAAAAAGCCTGATCTTCTTCCCATCAGGATATATGGTGATAAAACACTACGGAAGACAGCAGAACCTGTTTCAGACATAACGCTGGAAATAAGGGAATTTATAGATGACCTGGTCTACACAATGTACGAAAAGGATGGTGTGGGCCTGGCAGCACCGCAGGTAGGAAGATCACTTCGCGTTTTTGTGGTAGACCCTTTCTGGTTCAGAGAAGGCGGGGAAAAGAACCCGAGGGTGCTTGTTAATCCCAAATTTCTTGAATTTGAAGGTCAAGTCGAATCGGAAGAAGGCTGCCTGAGTTTGCCGGAAATTTATGAAACAGTAATGCGTGCTAAAAAGGCAACTATTGAAGGACTGAATGAGAATGGTGAGAATGTTCATTATGAAGCTGAAGGTCTTTTTGCCCGGGCATTGCAGCACGAAAATGACCACCTGGATGGAATTTTATTCACCGATAAAGTTCCCAAACTGAAGAAAATTCTCTTAAGAAAGAAATTGAACGAATTAAAGAGCACTACTGATGAAAATGGTTTCAATATAGGAAAACATTAAGTTGTAAAAATGAATATTTAGCAGGAGAGGAAACTGGATAGTTCAAACATAAAAAGTATTGTATTTATGGGAACTCCGCAATTTGCCGTTCCTTCCCTGGAGTTGCTTTCCAAAACAAGATACTGTCCCATTCTGTGCATTACTCAGCCAGATAAACCCAAAGGACGAAAACAAAAATTATTGCCTCCTGAAGTAAAAATAAAAGCCATTGAACTGGGAATTTCTGTAATCCAGCCAAATGATATTAACGATCCCGAAATTATTACTAAACTTACAAATCTGAAGCCAGATATTATTATAACTGTAGCTTATGGAGGTTATCTTAAGAAAGCTATTCGTAAGCTTCCTGTTTACGGCTGCATAAACCTGCATCCTTCACTGTTACCCGAATACAGGGGAGCAGCTCCCATAAATTATGCTCTGTTTAATGATGATACTCGAACAGGAGTTACTGTCTTTAAAATAGTAGCCAAAATGGATGCAGGACCGATTATTTCTCAAAGCGAAACGGAAATCCGTAAAGATGAATACTATACTGAATTATCTTACCGACTAGCCCAAATGGGTGCCGAAGAAGTACTGAAAACACTGAAAAAAATTGAGAAAAATGGACTGAACACAAATCCACAGGATGATAAAAATGCCACATTCAGCCATAAACTCCAGAAAAAAGATCTAATAATAGAATGGGATCAACCGGCAGAAAAAATTCGCAATAAGGTTCGGGGATTAGCAGAAATACCCGGAGCCGTTGCTTCCTTCAGGAAATCCCGGATCAAGATCATCGAAATAGAAACTTTAAAAACGAATTCAGGATTGGTTCCGGGAACAATATTAAACATAGAAAAAAACATGGGTATTGTAATTGCATCGGGTGATTTTGATATTCTTCTGAAACGTGTGCAACCTGCCGGAAAAAGGATCATGATCTCTTATGCATTCAACCTGGGAGCCAGGATCAAACCGGAAGAGAAATTCGAAAATGGATTTTGAAATAAACACAAAAGGTAAGGGACTTTTTCTTACATTATCCACAATAACCCTTCTACTGATGATGGCTGTCACAACACTTCTGTGGTGGTTTGTTTCTCCTCGTCTGCACGAGATAAGCGAACTGATAGCAAATCTTTCTCTCACAGCTCTCAGAGTGTTTTATTTTGTTCTTCTTTTGGGAGTAATACTGGTTTATTGCACAATATTTTTTAAACGTAATTTTCTTGTTGCCCGTTTTGCTATCAGGGCATTTATTAGAATTCTTTTTCCAGTTACCATATTTCTTGGGAGAATTCTTGGTTTTTCTGTGGAAGTGATGCGTGAATCTTTTGTGCATTTGAATAATTCCTTTCTTAAAGCAATAAAAACGAAATTTGATCCTTCAAAAGTTTTAATTCTATTGCCGCATTGCCTACAAAACACTGATTGCGGGATTAGAATTACCACAGATATCCACAAATGTGAAAAATGCGGAAAATGCGATATTGGAGAATTAACAGAATTATCTGAGAGATATAATATCCCTATCGCTATTGCTACAGGCGGAACCCTGGCGCGTAAAATAATAGTGGAAAACAGACCGAAATTTATAATAGCTATTGCCTGTCAACGTGATCTGGTAGAGGGCTTAAGGGAAGTATTTCCAATTCCTGTTTATGGTGTTCTGAATGATAGACCCGAAGGTCCCTGTTTTAATACCAGAGTAACTGTGGAAAAGATCGAACTGGCTCTCCGGAAGGTCTTAAATTAATATGATCAAAAAAAAAGAAAAAAAGAAATTTAAGAGAAAGAACATAAAACTGCAAAACATCGAAATAGATAATCTAGAGAAATTTGATGAAGAAGATCTGGTAGAAGAAAAACGAGCTGAGAAAAAGATTATAGAGAAAGGTAAAACAAGCCAAAAATCAAATCTAAATTTGAAAGAAGGTCGCATTATTCAGGTTGAATCAAATTATAAATGCCGGGTCAAAATTGCAGGAGCGGAATTAATATGCACTCTAAGCGGGAGATTGAAACAAGTAAATTATGAAACACGCACACTGGTAGCAGTTGGTGATTTTGTAAACGTTAACCTTGCTAAAGATCCCCGTATAGAAGAAATCCTACCAAGAAAAAACACACTTTCCAGATTTTCGGAAGAGAACTTTCAAAAAGAAGTAATCATTGCTTCCAATATAGACCAGGTGATAATTACTGCCTCCTATAGCAAACCTGAGCTCAGTCCGGGTCTCATTGACCGCTACATTTGTGCTGCACAGATAAACAACATACTGCCGATCATCTGTGTTAACAAGATAGACCTGGCAGAATGCAGAGAAGATGTGAAAAAGAAAATGAAGTTTTATGAAGATACAGATTTCAGGGTAATTTATACATCAGTGAAAAACGATGCTGGAATCGATAAATTGAAGGAAGTATTAAAAAACAAGGAAACAGTTTTCTCGGGTCATTCCGGGGCAGGAAAATCTTCACTCATCAATCTTCTGCAGCCAAACATAAATTTGGAGATAGCCGAAATAAGCAGTTATACAGGAAAAGGAATTCATACAACTACCAGTTCCCAACTAATTGAATGGTTTTTCGGTGGATATTTAGTTGACACACCGGGTATAAAAACTTTTGGGTTGCATCGTGAAGATAAAGCATATCTTCCGTTGGTTTTTCCGGGATTTTCGCAGTACGCAGATAAGTGTAAGTTCAATAATTGTACACATACTCACGAACTAGGATGTGCAGTAAAAGAAGCTGTGAATAATGATAAATTCCCGGTTGAAAGGTATGAATCTTATTTACGGATATTTGAATCTTTATAACAAAGGATGAGATATGCAGAATTTTGGGATATTTTTTAATCCGGACTTTCTCGATAAACAGTCGGTTTTTAAGTTACTGAAAAAACTGCACAAAACAAAAGAGTTAAATTTATTCAAATTTCCAGAGCAAAAAGACCTTTTACCGGATTTCATTGATCTATTAAAAGACCCATCAAAATCGAAGCTGGACTGTATTCTTTCTTTTGGTGGTGACGGCACATTATTAAGAGCGACTCAATATTCACTCACAACCAATGCACCACTCCTGGGCATCAACCTGGGGAAATTAGGATTTCTTTCTGAGAGTAGTATCATTGAGTTGGAGAAGTCAATTGACGATCTGAAAAACAATAAGTTTAAAGTTCAAAAGAGAATGCTGTTAAAGGCAATGCTTAAAAGGAATAATAAGATAATCTTTTCTAACCTTGCTTTGAACGATGCAGTCATCTATAAAGGCGAAACTCCAAAATTGATCGATATCCGTTTTTACAGCAACCGCAGGTTTGTTGTAGGAACCAGGTGCGACGGCATCATTGTTTCCACGCCTACAGGCTCAACAGCATATTCACTTTCTGCCGGCGGTCCTATTCTTTCGCCGGTTATGGAAGCCATTATTGTGTCACCGCTTAATCCACATATTCTAAGTGTGCGCCCCATGGTATTTTCTTCCCAGGACAAACTGAGCTTTAAAATGAAAACATCTCATGGGGAAAGCATTCTTCAGCTAGATGGACGTAACAGCCATATGCTGCAAACGGAAGATGAAATAATTGTTACCAGTGCTGCCCAAAAGGTTAATTTTATTAAACTGTCTAATAAAACCTTCTATCAGATTTTAAGAAAAAAACTTCATATGGGAAAGAAATGATAAAAAGCCTGAGAATAGAAAATTTCATTATTGTAGAAAAGCTTCTATTGAATTTTGAAAAAGGACTCCAAGTTCTCACGGGGGAGACCGGAGCAGGCAAATCTATCATAGTGGGTGCAATCGACGTGATATTAGGTGGAGCAATCCGTCCGGGAATGGTTTATGAGGAATCTAAACCTGCATACCTGGAAACGGTTTTTGATATTGATAAAGAGAACAAACCCTTGATCAATCTTTTAGAAAAATATGATGTCGATCTCTCGGAAAATGAAATCTTCCTGGCAAAAGAAATAGCTTCCAACCTGCGCGGAAAAAGTTTTTTAAATGGTCGCCGTATCGCTAATCCGATTGTAAAAGAGTTCCGTGGAGTATTGCTCGATTTCCACAGTCAACGAGATCAGCAGCGGCTTTTCGACACTGAATACCAATTGGAAGTGCTCGATAAATTCGGCAGTCTGATGCACCAAAGAGAACAATTCGGTAGTAAATTCAGAGAAACAGAACAGAAGATCAAAGACCTGATAAAACTTGAGACAAAAGAAAAAGAGCTTTCCGAAAAAGTAAATCTTTACCATTATCAGGCAGATGAAATTGACAGAATGCAATTAAAAAACGGAGAAGACAACAAACTGCAAACAGAATTGAACCTGCTGACAAATGCAGAAGATATTTTAAACCAGGCAGCACAGATGGAGCAAATTATTTATGAACAGGAAAACTCTGTATATGATACAATAAACAGCTTCATTTCACAATTCTCTCGCTTCGAGGAAGATAATCCCCACCTGAAAAAAGCAGTTTCCTCACTGCATGAATCACTGGCAAACCTGGATGAATCAATTTCACAGATACGGGAAGTGCAGAACATCATCGCTGTGGATAGTTCCCGATTGGAAGAGGTACAGGAACGCCTGAACAGCATTAATTCCGTTTGTTTAAAATATAAACGCAACATTCCTCAAATCCTGGAATATATTCAATTTATTAAAACTGAAATTGCTTCTTATACTTCCAATCAGGATAAAATAAAGCAATTTCAAGCTGATATTGAAAAGGATGTTTCCAGCTTGAGAAATATGGCAGACGAACTTACAGAATCCCGCCGGAAAGCAGCTGCCAGATTTGAAGAAGAGATTGAAGCTAATATAAAAAAGCTGGCTATCCCGGACGCCCGCATCGAAATAAAATTTGACAGTGATAACGGGAACAAAGAACTTATAAACAGATTGAATGGTCTTAATGTTACTGGGCAGGATGAGATCGATATTTATTTCTCCGCTAATAAGGGAGTGAAACTGCAATCTCTGCGGTTCGCAGCTTCCGGTGGAGAGCTTTCCAGATTCCTGCTCACTATAAAGAAAATTTTGTCAGATAAGCTGGATAGCAGAACGATAATCTTTGATGAGATCGATGCCGGAATTGGTGGCAGGACTGCCGATCTTCTAGCAGATTTCATTCACAATATTGGCAAGTATCATCAGGTGCTCTGCATCAGTCATTTGCCGCAGATCGCTTCTTATGCAGACAGGCATTTTGCAATTGTGAAAAAGAGCGGTGCAAAAACTTCCCAGGTGGAAGTTAGTGTTTTAGAAGAAAATGAAAAACGTGAAGAAATCGCCAGAATGCTGTCCGGTTCAACTTCGGAACTGGCAATAAAACACGCCGATGAATTAATAAAGAAAGTAAGAGGAGCTAATTAATGTTCAGATTGAGACGAGACACAAAGTATGTGATCGTTCTTCTGGTAATTCTTATTTCCGTATATCTGGGAATGAAAAGATCCAATTTGAGTGACGCATTTGTTCAAAAACAAGTTAGAATAGATACTTCGAGTGCAGAAAACATCTTTGAGAATTCTACTACTATTATGAAAACACAGATGAAATTTAATGTTAATAATTTGGAAACAATAAACACCGTCCTTTCCGAAATACTTTCCAGGGAAGACGTTTCAATTAAGCTTTCCGAAACAAAAGGAAATTATCAGACGATTATTTTTGAATACCCTAACACACTACGTAAAACGATCTTATCACAACTCAGGAACGCAGAAGGCTTTGTTTCAGAAGACATTCGGTCTTTACCATCTTCACCTTTCGATGCCAATATCAAAGAAAATCTGAAAAACAACCAGTTAGCAAAAACACGTATTCAGGAACTGATCAATAAAAGTACTTCTCCAGACAGGATGGCAGACTTTCGCATTCAACTGGATAAGGTACAAACTACCATCGACAGCTTAATGAACCAGAATATAATTCAGAAGTATAATAAAACGTATGATGTAATAATGATAACATCTGTTAAACAAATTGAAGGTGACACCAATCTTAGACAAAGCATTAAAACGTTTCTATTGACCACAGTTATTGTATTGGCGGCACTTATCACCGGGCTAATATTTGTCTATTACATTACTGTTTTATTAATAAAATTAATGGCTGCAATGGGCATTAAAACAGCCAGATCTTCTTCTGCAAGTTATAATTATAATTACAAACGTAAGGGCTATGGAAGAAAAATAAAACGTGTCTATAAAGATAAAGATGGAAAAACAATAAAAAAAGAATAAGTTGGGAGGTTATTATGGAAGGATGGATGGTTTGGATAGCGATTGGCATAATCTGCCTTATAATCGAGATATTCACTCCGGGTTTTCTTTTCATGAGTTTTGGTATCGGGGCGATTCTTACAGGTGTTGTCGAGTGGATCTTTACATTGGAACTACCTTACCAGATATTGATCTTTGCTGTGATTACTTTCCTAGTATTTATCAGTATGAGAAAACTAAGTAAAAAACTAATTTCAAAATCCACAGAAGAAACCAACATCTATGCCCTGAAAGGTAAGAACGGGAAAGTAATGAAGGAAATTCCTACCGATGGCAAAGGTTATGTAAAAATTGGCGGTGAAGAATGGTCTGCTGTTTCTGCAGATAACACTAAAATAGCTAAAGAAGAGAAAGTGGTGATCGAAAAGGTGGAAGGCAATAAATTAATAGTTAAGAAAAAAGAGAAAAATAAGGAGGAATGATGACTGTAGTGTTTATTATTTTAGCTGTCTTTGTATTGATCTTGATATCGAAAGGACTTGTAGTTGTAAAACAGGCACAGGTTATCATTATCGAACGTCTGGGAAAATATAACAAAACACTCAGTAGCGGACTTCACATCATCTGGCCGGTGATAGATAAAGCACGCCAGATAAACTGGCGATATGTGAAAACAGATTTCAAAGGTAATAAATTTGTTCAAATAAAAAATGAGACAAAGATCGATTTAAGGGAAACTGTTTATGATTTTCCACGGCAGAATGTAATCACTGCAGATAATGTGTCCATAGAAATAGATGCGCTGCTCTATTTTCAGATAACCGATCCGACCAAAGCTGTGTATGAAATAGCCAACCTACCTCAGGCGATTGAAAAACTCACTCAGACCACATTGCGTAACGTTATTGGTGAGCTCGATCTTGATAAAACCCTCACCTCTCGTGATACCATCAATTCCAAGCTGCGCGATATCCTGGATGAAGCTACCGATAAATGGGGTGTAAAAGTAAACCGTGTAGAACTTCAGGATATTAATCCTCCCACGGAAATAAAAACAGCTATGGAAAAACAGATGCGTGCCGAGCGTGACCGCCGGGCAAAAATATTGGAAGCAGAAGGAGAAAAACGATCAGCAATTTTGATTGCAGAAGGTGATAAAGAAGCGAAAATTAAAAGAGCAGAAGGAGAGGCACGAGCAAAAGTAGTAGTTGCCGAAGCTGAAGCAAAAGCTATCAGTCAGATAGCAACTGCGGTGGAAAAAACAGGCACCGATCCTGCTCAATACCTGCTGGCAGTAAAATATATAAAAGCTTTTAACGATGTGGTTCAGAATAATGAAAAAACAATTGTAGTACCCTACGAATCCTCTGCAATGTTAGGCTCGATCAAAGCATTGGAAAAGGTTTTTAAAAGCTAAATTTAATTCATCTTAATTGACAAAATGCAGGGAACAGGCGGATTTGTTCCATACATGTATGTTGAAGGGAGTTAATTATGTCAGAAATATTTGCGATATATGGAAGAGAAATTCTCGATTCAAGAGGAAATCCTACTGTAGAAGTTGATGTTCAGTTAGAAACAGGAATTATTGGACGAGCAGCAATTCCCAGTGGTGCTTCCACTGGCGAACATGAAGCGGTGGAACTGAGAGATGGTGATACTGGACGCTACCTGGGAAAAGGTGTTCTGAACGCTGTGAAAAACGTGAACGAGATCATTGCACCCGAACTTATTGGCTGGGACGTGGCAGATCAGGCAGAGATAGACCATGTAATGCTGGAATTGGACGGCAAACCCAACAAATCTAAATTAGGTGCTAACGCTATTTTAGGCGTATCGCTGGCTGTAGCCAGAGCTGCCGCAGAAGAACAGGAACTTCCGCTTTATCGCTATATTGGCGGAACAAATGCAAAGTTACTTCCTGTACCAATGGCTAATATTTTAAATGGTGGAAAACACGCCGATAATAACGTAGATCTGCAGGAATTTATGATCATGCCGCTTGGTGCAAAAAGTTTTAAACAGGCTCTGCAAATGAATGCCGAAGTCTTTCATACACTTAAAACCCTTCTCAAAAAGGAAGGGCATTCCACAGGCGTGGGAGACGAAGGCGGGTTTGCGCCCAACCTGAAATCGAATGAAGAAGCTCTACAAATTATAATGAAAGCCATTAAATTGGCGGATTACCGTCCCGGAGAAGATATCTACATTGCTCTCGATCCTGCTTCCAGCGAGTTCTTTGAAAACGGAAAATACCAACTGAAAGCAGAAAATGCTTCCCTTTCTTCCACCGAAATGGTAGATTATTATGCAAGGTTGGTAGATAAATACCCCATCATCTCAATAGAAGACGGACTGGCAGAAGACGATTGGGCAGGCTGGAAACTAATGACTGAAAAACTGGGTAAGAAGATCCAGATCGTGGGAGATGACCTTTTTGTGACTAATGTAAACAGATTGCAACGAGGCATTGATGAAAAGAGCGCTAATTCCATTCTGATAAAATTGAACCAGATAGGTACGCTCACAGAGACATTGGATACTATCGAACTGGCTAAAAGCAATAACTTCACTACTGTTATCTCACACCGCAGCGGTGAAACCTGTGATACCTTTATTGCAGACCTGGCTGTAGCTGTTAATGCAGGTCAGATCAAAACAGGCTCCATCTGCCGCAGTGAAAGAATTGCCAAATACAACCAGCTTCTACGCATTGAAGACGAATTAGGCAGTTCCGCCAGGTTCATTGGCAAAGACGTTTTCTTTAATTTGAAATAAAATTTAATCCATTTCCGGCTGGGACCGGGGAACGAAAAATATAATCCCGGAGGTAACATGAAAAAAATATTTCTTTTCATCCTTCCAATTATCATTCTTGCCGGTTGTTCTACAGAAGGAGACATAAAAATAATCAACCGCACAGACCATTATCTTTATTTTACTATCGAGGGTAACGATTACATCCTGGAAGGCTCACCGGATTCTGATCCAAGTAAATCCATAACCGTGGACACAGGCAGCCAGTTCCTTTTCTTGGGAGATGGAACGACCGAAGTTGATATGACACTCGAAGGCGAAACCTTTATGATGCAATTGGCAAACCCTGACGGCTTTCCCAGCGGAGAATATTATACCGAAACCACGCTCAATGTGCCTGCCAACGAAACATTAAAGATTTATTGCGAACCCACCCACGCTGGCGTAAAGCTGATCAATAACTCTGAAGTGGATGTTGTCGATTTCTCCTATTATACTGATGATAACGATTCACTTGTTGCTTTAATAGATTATCCGATTCTTTCAGGAGATTCCACCTGGAGCAGACTGAAAGCAACCACAGCATACGACTCTGTTATTTATTCGTTTGTCATAGAATATGAAAACGGCTGGTTTGATAGTAGTTATGTTGATATTGACGATTTAATCGTTGATGAACAGTTGAGGATAGAGTTGGAATAGTCGTAAAAAAGTAAAAATTTTTTTCTGATTGGTTTAACTATTGGTTGGTTAGACTAAACTTTCTCAGAGCGTGATATGCAAATGTTAGCAGCAACGTAAAGCTTGACAGAAGAAACTTGTGTAATTTGCATAAATTTGAAAATTGGAGATAAAAAATGAAGCATCTTTTTTTAACTCTATTTTTTATAGCGATCATGAACCTTTCCGCCCAGGAATGGGATAGAAACGGTCCATTTTCCGCACATGTTATTTCCCTGGCAATAGCTCCTTCAGATACAAGTGTTATTTATGTTGGAACTTATTGTGATGGGGTTTATAAAAGTCTAGATGGAGCAGAAAACTGGATTAATTGTTCGATTGAGAATTTACCTACCTGGGAGGATTCTCTTAATAACTCTCCAACCTTACCTTGCTGGTGGTATGGTGATTATTATCCTGTTCAATCGATTGTAATTGATCCTGCAAATGCTGAACATCTCTGGATTGGAACCGAAGGGAGAGGACTATTTGAGAGCAATGATGGAGGAATAAGTTGGCAGCAAGCAAATGAAATGTTACCCGATTCTCTCAATGTAGATCATATTCATATAAATGAAAATAATCCTGATGAACTTTTTATTGGTGCTGGTACAGGTTTTCATGTCCCACCCTTAGAGAATAGTGGGCTATATCATACTATCAATGGAGGAAATAATTGGGAATTAGTAGAAAATGTACCTTATGGAGATACTTATCATATATCTTGTATTAGTAACGAACCTGATAATGAAGAACATCTATATGTTGGGGTTGACAGTGCTGGTGAACCTGGTTTTTCATGGGGACTCATGGAAAGTATTGATTGCGGAAATGAATGGCAAATAATTATGGATGATTTTCCAATTTATGACCTTTCAATAAATCCTGATGATAATCAGAACATGTGGAGTATTATAATTACATCATTCCAGGATATTTTATTAGCTTCTTCAACTGATGGAGGTTATAATTGGACACCTTATCCTAATTTGTATAATCCTGAATTATGGCTTACTAGTTTATATGCAGATATAGAATATAATTTATATGTAGCAAAAGGATGGGGGTATACGTCAGCAGGGTATGTAAAAAAAAGTAGTGATAATGGGATTACATGGGTATATATTGATACTTTATGCGCTGGAAGAGGTGTATATCTTCGGAATCGTTGTAAAACCAATAGAGAAAATACAAATAATATTTATTTTGGAACATATTGTGGCATATATAAATCTGATAATGGTGGATTTAATTGTCGGTTAGAAAATTACGGTATTAATAATTCTTATATAAAGGAGATAGAATCACATCCTTATAATTCAGATATTTTATATGCCGGCGGAGAGCAAGGTTTATGGAAAAGCATAAATAGTGGAATTTACTGGCATCAGGAAAGTGATGAATCTATAAGTTCTGTCAAATATGATCCACAACATCCGGATACTCTGTATTATGGCGGTCAAAACCTAATGCGCAGCTTCGATGGCGGTTTAACCTTTGAAGATATCAGACATAATGTAGTTGGAGATATAGTTGATATTTCTATTAATCCACAATGCACTAATATCGTATATATTGTTTCTGTTTATTATGGTACTAGAGTTTATAAAACAGAGAATTACGGAGATACTTGGAATTTAATCCATTCGACAGGAAGTGCAAATTATCCGATGGTTACAATTGATCCAAATTATCCTGATACCCTATATTTCGCTGATTATCGTAGTGTTGATGGAGGAAATGTCTGGGAATGTTTAGTTTCTTCTTATGAAATTATTGGTATTCACCCTCAAAACTCAAATACAATTTATTATTCAAATAGAAGTACATTAAAAGTCTCTTATGATTGGGGTGAAACCTTCCAGGTTTTGGATACATATTCAAATTGGACAACTCCGGTTCCGGCAATAGTTAATTTAGTTTTTGATAAGAATAATCCAGATAATATGTTTTATTGTACTCCTAACGATGGGATTCATTATAGTACAGATGCAGGGGAAAATTGGTTTGTATTAGAAGGAAATTATGAAAACCGCACATTGGATTTTATTCCTATTTTAGAGGAAAATAAAGTTTATGTTGCAACCCATGGGGATGGTGTCTGGATCGGTGAAAATATATCTGTAAGTATAGACAATACTATTTTACCAGAAATTATGCAATTGTCTTTGCAGAATTATCCCAATCCGTTCAATCCGCAAACAAACATAAGCTTCAATTTAACTCGATCAAGTAAAATAAGTTTATCGATTTATAATATTAAAGGGCAATTAGTTAAAAAACTAATTGATAATGAAACATTTCAAAAAGGAAGCCATTCTGTAATGTGGAATGGAAACGATGAATTCGGAAATTCAGTAAGTTCAGGTTTGTATTTTTTCCAGTTGAAAGTAAACGGTAAATCTGAAGCAGTGAAGAAATGTTTGCTTTTGAAATGAAAAGTAATGCGTTAATATTACATACCAAGTAGTTCCCATACAAGAAAAGGCTCTGAAAACTCAGAGCCTTAAATTTATCAACTGTTAAGATTAATCTTCTATCACTTCCACATTGGCACGCGGGATAGTAACTTTTTCACCATTTTCCAGTTCTGCTTCCAGTATGCGAACTAGTGTTTCACTTTCCACTTTTGTAAGCTGTTCCGGCAAACTTGTAACTTTACCGATAACACCAAAATTAGGCTGACGAATAACGCGGATAGTGGTTCCTATTTCCAGTGTAGACATCCTGGTTTCAGGTTCTGTGAGTTCTTCTTCCTTGAATTTAATGGGAATAATGATCTCGGGTCTCATTACACCGGCACGGATCTGGGTGATACCGTGAATAGATGCTTTGTGACCATCGAATTGTTTTAGAAGCCCATAAGTCTTCTTTGCCATATCGATTTTTCCGAAACCTTCGGTAACCACTATGGTGAGTCCCACTTCTTCATGACCGGTAATAGCAACACCGATATTATAACCGAGAAGTTTTTTCAGATCACGATCATCGATACCACCTGTAATAATGCCGCAAACACCAACTTCCTGAGCTTTTTTTATGACTGCATAGCTAACCATTGTACCACAAACGATTATCTTATCTTTGCAGGAATCATCTATCATTTTTACGTTTAAAGGTTGTTCGAGTAAATCTGCCAGCATCTTGATCTCTCCGAATCTTTCACCACCGATGCCAAAGATTCCCTGTATATAGGCAGATTTGTTTTCTATTATCACGCCTTCTTCCGGTATAACTTCCACCACTATACCGTCGATAAAAGCTTTTACCTGAACGGGAATACGCGGCTCACGCAGCAGCATTTGCCCGGTGATCTTGGAGATATTTTCTACTTCGCCATCGATTGGAGCTTTCACCACTGTTTTAAAAAGACCGAAAAAACCTTTTGTTTCTGCGATTACGTCACCCTTTGTAATCTTATCTCCAGCTTTGATCTTAAGGAATTGACTGACCAGGTTGGGTGTGGTTCCCAGTTTG
This sequence comes from Candidatus Cloacimonadota bacterium, assembly GCA_030621085.1. Lineage (GTDB taxonomy): Bacteria > Cloacimonadota > Cloacimonadia > Cloacimonadales > TCS61 > JACNIV01. Next base: position 20,431 of record JAUXIJ010000052.1, read on the forward strand.
TTGGCAATATTAAAAGGAACAACCTTACCCGGTAAAAGTGTTTCTGCCACCAGGTCTTCGGCTTTTACTTTATCACCTTTTTTCACCAGAACCTTTCCTTTCAAGGGAAGAATTCTTTCTTTTTTCAGGACTATACTATCTGTTACGGATAAACCCGGGGAATATGCTTGTGCCATTTATTTCCTCCTACTTTTTTGCCACAAAAATACGCAAAATAAAATTATTCATCGTTTTCTTTTGTACCGTTGCTGAGAATATATTTTTTTCTGTAATTTTGGATTCCCAAAATTTATTAAAAGCCCATGCTCGATTCCGGTAGCCCGTAAATATCCTAACAGTTGAGCAATGTGTTCATTTACCAAAGTTGAGCATGCTTTTAATTCTACAATCAGTTTGTTTTTAACGAAAAGATCTGCAAAGAAATCTCCTAAAACTGTTCCATCCTTATCGCGAACTTCTATGGGATATTGTTGTTCCACATTCAAACTCTTATTTTTCAAACGGTGATAAAGGGCATTTTCATATACTTTTTCCAAATGTCCGTGTTTCAGATAGGAATGAATATCAAAACATTCTTTTCTGATTATATCACAAAGTTTAAATATATCTGACACCTTATACACCCTTTTGTGCCTTTTAGCGGCTATTTTAATATCTCTTCAGGATAGGCTTTAAATTCTTTCATCCACTTTTTAAGAAGCGGAACACGCTCGGATGCTTCCAAAGGAAGAGTGAATGGTCTGCGACCGCGAGTATCGAGAACGATTCCAACCACACCGCCATGCAGATCAATTTTAATTTCCTGTCCTTTCCCTGCTCCGATATCCAAACCTCTTCCAGGTTTAAGGATGGCTTTGGCTGTTTCTCCCACACCGCAGGGAAGTAGTCTTACTTCACCAGATTTAATATCTTCCTGGAATACTTCACCATTTGGAAGTTCGATCTTTGCTGTAAGTGCTGTTTTGTCTGGTTTAATTTTGCCAACAGGAGCTACGCAACAGCCAAGATAAATAAGGCAGTCTTTTTCAAAAACTTCGGTAGCTGCTTTTTCACTGATCTCTGCCAGCACACCCAGTTGAGGCATCATGAAGATACTATCCACAGCCAGCCTGGTAATGCCTTCCGGCAGGAACGCATCTACCATCATCATTGCACCCTGGTTTCTACGTGGAGCATGTGAAAGCACACCACCCGAACCAACCAACAGATCAAGCGTCATCATATTCACAATAGATTCACCGGAAGTAGATTGTGAGAATGCTTCCGATATTTCACGCTGCTGCTGGGCCCCTTTCAGTCCCACAGCAAACTCTTTGTGCTGTATAAAAGCATACTTCAAAGCCTCTTTGGCAATAGCCTGTTCCAGAACAAGTTCTTCAAGTTGTTGCGGAATAGTTGTAGGGCGGATCATTTTATTTTTTATCATGTTTCTCAAACCGGACTCATCAATATCAAATGGTACCCAGCGCAAAATTTCTTCCAATCCTGCAGTTGCCAGAACATTGGAGATACTGTAACTCAATCCCAGGTTAGCGCTCACGGTTCTATTGAATACTTTATTTTTGGTAAAAACGGAAAAGATGTCTGTTGTTGCGCCACCGATATCCACACCCAGAACTTCAATATCGTGTACTTTGGCGATCGTTTGCATAATGTTTCCTACGGCTGCCGGTGTAGGCATGATGGGGATATTCACCAGTTTACCGTCTTTGGGACCCTTTACCCAGGTCATCAGTTTATTATATCCGGGAGCTTGTGCCATAACGTGTTCCATAAAAAGGTCATGGATCTTATCACGTGCTGGTCCAAGATTTTCTCTTTCAAGAACAGGACGTATCTTGTCT
>JAUXIJ010000073.1 GCA_030621085.1 Candidatus Cloacimonadota bacterium
ACCTCAGTACCGGGTAAAACTGTTAAAGTTACACCAGCATCTACGTATAAAATTTCTGTAACCAGGTAAGGGTTGTTTTCAGGACCCCAGATAGTATCTTCTGTAAGGTGACCGCCTACCTCTATCGAGGAAAGACTAAAGGTAAAAAGAATAAAGATTAAAGATAAAAAAAAGAGAAACTTTCCGAAACCCCTTTCGATGAAAATCTTGAAGATAGATTTCGTAAAGTTGTGGTAGATTTTGTTTTGCATTATCACCTGCCTTTTAATTATCTCACAAATAAATCAAATATCTAAATCTATTATCCATAGGTCAAGAAAAAGTGTCTCTACCCGCATTCGAAATGCGGGTAGAGATTTATCGCAAACAGGTTTACCCGCCAGTCTATTGGGCGGGATGTTTGCGTTACGTTATTTGAGAAGCAACATTTTTTTCATTGCGGATGATTTACCTGCAGAAATCTTGTAGAAGTAAATTCCTGATGAAACAGATTTGTTGTTACTGTCTTTACCGTTCCACACCACGCTGTATTCACTCGTTCCTATCCGGCAGCTGCCGGATGGGAACGTATCAAATGTCATTACCTTCTGTCCTTTAATATTATAGATTATTATCTTTGCGTTCTTAGCGTCCTCTGCGGTGAGATTAAAAGATATTGTAGTAGTGGGATTAAACGGGTTAGGATAATTGTTAAGATTAAAGTCATTCACTAACGGAATTATTTCGTAATCTTCCACATCTACTATCTCAGTCATGGAAATTGCTATTTGAGTAAATTCACCATCGAATACTTCAACCTGGTATTCTATAACATCCTCGTAAAATACACGCTCTGCATAAACATCATAAATACCGGCTGGAAGTTTGTATTCAAAATTTCCGATGCTGTCTGAGAAAGTAAATTCACCCGGTTGGTTATTGATCTTAAGCAGCACATAATCAACAGGTTCTTCGGTTGTGGGATTGTAGGTGTAACCCTGGATGCCACCGAAAGCGGGGGAATTATATTCATAAGGTCCAATATCTATTATCGCAGTTCCATTATTATCTCCATCCCAGACTCTGTGATTGTAATCCATATCGAAGGGATAATAATAACCCAGAGTATCGAAGCCGGCATCTATTGCCAGGCTGCCTTCTATTAGATGGAAATCTCCGTTTTGGATATCTTCAAAAAGCGTTTGAGCCTGCAATGAATCTACCCAGATATTACCGCCACCATCAATGCATTCTGGTGGTAGTTCGAAATCTAATATACAGTTGCGGAAGATAGGGTTGCCACTAATTGGGAAATAGTTTATTTCTTCATTTTCTATAAAAACACAATTGTTGTATGTGACAGTACCACCACTTCCAATTGCATAATCATTATTAATAGTTAAGTTGTTTTGGCAGGATATATTTCTCCAGCTTACCTCTACACCAACATAATTGCCATTAAATGATATATTATTACAAACCTCAAGATATCCTGGCAATCGGAAATTTCCGTTATTTGAGATATTATTATACGCTTTACCTGTGTTATGAATACCTGAATATAAATCACACCCTTCAAAGTAATTATCACTGATCTCTACATAAGCATCATCAATATTAATACCATCAGATCCACCGATGAAATTGTTCTTTCTGATATAAAGGGAATCGGTTGGACGACCTCCTCTTATACCATAATAATGGAAACCAATGAAATCATTCCGATAAAAATATGATGCTGCATTCGCATCCATACATGCATTACAGGCACTCATTAGACCTCCATCATCAATGAATTGGTTATCCACAACATATACCGGTGCACTAAATACACTCAAATCAAAATCGGGAATAAATGGTTGATTAAATATATTGCCTGCTATTAGTATCGGATTTAATTGCACAGATACTCCTGCACCTATCTTAATACCACCATCAGCATATCCTACAAGACTTGAATGTATATTTTCAATATTAAAAAAAAGATTATTAGTAATAATTACTTTTTGTGGGTAAAATTGCATGAATACACCACAAAAATTATCAATAAAATTACAATTTTCTATTATAGTTTCTTCATTAAAGATGCTTATTGCACCTACGGGTAAGATACCAACCAATATCAACATCCGAGCTGAATATTCAAAATTGCAATATTTAAAAACACATCTATCTGCAAACTCAGTTAGATAAATCACTCCCCAGTGATAGTATAACGAATCCTGGGCACGGGTAAATGTTATTGGGTCTTCCTCTGTACCTTCTGCTTTTATTTTACCATCAACCCATAACATTTTTGCTATATTTGTGCCATTATAATAAACAAAATTCGAAAAATCATCATAGCAGGTTAAGCTAGTTGAATGAAATTTTACTTCTGTCCCCGGAAGAATGGTTAAAGTAACATTATCATCTACGAAAACATCATCTATAACATGATAAGGGTTGTTATCAGGACTCCAGGTTGTGTCTTCCGTTAGATGACCTTCGACTTCAATTGCATTCGCAATGGAAGAATGAAAAATGAGTCCGCCTACGCAAAGAAAAGCAAGAAGAATATTGCTACGGCGTGACAAGAAAGAAAAATGAAAAATGAAAAAGAAAAGAATTTTTTTCATATAATCCACCTCACCCAAACTCACACCAACTTAAATAATGAATCATTCTCGGTACAATGTTGATCTAAAGTATCTCGATGTAATTACAGCGGCAATCCCAGATATTTCATTTTTCTGTACAATGTTTTCCTGTTTATATTCAATAAAGTAGCAGCCTTGCTTTTATTACCGCCCATTTTTTCAATCGCTTTCAATATCAGTTCTTTTTCTACATTTCTAATAACATTATCAAAAGTAGTCCCCTTAGATATTTCAGACAATAGAATGGAATTTTCACTACCTGCGGTTTCTTTTATTGAGATATCGACAGGTGTAATATATTCAGATTCAGAGAGCAGTGTAGCCCTGCGAATTTTATGTTTCAATTCTCTTATATTTCCAGGCCAGGAATATTCCAGCAGAAGCTTCAGTGCATCCGTTGAAAAGTCTTTGATGTTTTTTCCTAGTTCATCGTTTGCTTCTTTCAGAAACTCACGAGCCAGAATTGGAATATCTTCTTTACGCTCTTTTAAAAGTGGTAGATAAATCTCAAATTCATTTAGCCTGTGAAATAGATCCTCCCTGAAATTACCATTAGCTATCTCTTCTTCAAAGATAAGATTGGAAGTAGTTATTACCCGAACATCGATATTAATCGGTTTCTTGCCACCAATATGATATATTATTCTTTCTTCCAGAGCACGCAGTAATTTTGCCTGTCCTTCCAATGGGAGATTTGTTATTTCATCCAGAAGAAGTGTTCCTTCATTTGCCTCTTCGAATTTTCCTCTTTTAGTACTATTTGCACCTGTAAATGCACCTTTCTCATAACCAAATAATTCACTCTCTACAAGTGTTTCCGGAATAGCTCCGCAATCCACGGCTATGAAAGGCTTTTCCTTACGGTCACTTCGCTGATGAATAATGTTTGCCACAACTTCTTTTCCAGTACCACTTTTCCCCTGAATTATAACACTCATATTGGTAGGTGCTATCAAATCGATCTGTTTCAAAACTTTTATTATGGTCGGACTTTGCCCTAATTCATTAACAATGATACGGTCTGTTCGCAGCTGGTTTTTCAGTTTTTCCACTTCCTTACTCAAAGAATGGGTTTTCAGAGCTTTTTTAATGGTCAGAATAAGATCGTCATTATCGAAGGGTTTTGTAATGTAATCATAAGCTCCCAATTTCATGGCTCTTACAGCATCTTTCACATCGCCGTAAGCAGTAATCATGATCACTAAAATTTCTTTTTTTATCTTACGCAACTCTTCGAAAACTTCCATACCATGCATACCGGGTAATTTCATATCGAGCAGCACAAGATCGGGCTCTTTCTTTTTACTTTCCTGAATGGCACGTGCGCCATTACCAACAGATATAACTTCATATCCTTCTTCCCTTAGAATATTAGAAAGCAGAAATTGCATATCCTTATTGTCTTCAACTATCAAGATAGATTCCATGATCATTCCTTTTTATTTATTAAAGCAGGTAAATACAATGAAATATCTGTTCCTTTACCTTCTGTGCTTTCAATATCAATTTTCCCATTGTGAGCATTTATAATCTGATATACAAAGGAAAGTCCCAAGCCTGTTCCATCATCTTTTGTTGTAAAGAACGGATCGAAGATTTTCTGCAGATTCTCTTTTGGGATGCCAATACCCGTATCGGAAAAAACTACCACAATTTCCTTTTCTTGAATATAGGTTTTTATGGTGAGTGTACCGCCACCAGGCATTGCTTCTTTTGCATTTAAAATAAGATTAAGAAATGATTGTTCCAACCATTTCTCATCAAACATTATTTGTGGTAATTCTGAAGTGAAATCTTTTTTCAATTGTACACCATCTTTTTCACAACGGTTTTTTACTAACCCGATGGAATTATTGAGCGCTTTGATAATAGAATTCTTTTCCAGTTTGATCTCCCGTGGAGTAGCGAAATCCAATAATCCCTTGATAATATTATTCGCATTATCTGAATTTCGCTGAATGATCTCGAGAAACTGCTTGATCTGTTGCGGGGGATCGTATTTACTCAGGCAGAATTGTATCGAGGAACTAATGTTACCCAGCGGGTTTCTGATCTCATGAGCGATACCGGCAGCTAACTGTCCCACCCCTGCTAATCTTTCAGTTCTCAGCAAGTGTTTTTCCATTTTTCTGTGCTCGGTAATATCCCTGAGCGATGCAACTATTCTGGAAGAGTTATCATCTTTTAATAACCTGGAGGTTATGGAACCAATAACATCTTTACCATTTTTATCTTTTAAATTTATTTCGAAATCAAATACTTTATTTTTCTTAAGCAGAATTCCATAAAACTCCTGCCATTTTTCTTTATCTGTAAATAGGTCATAAATAGATTTTCCGATCAGATCCTCTCTTTTATGTTCCATAATGGATTTTATGGAAGGGCTTACTTCAAGTATATTTCCATTCATATCCACTTCAAAATAAACATCCTGTATATTTTCAAATATATTTTTATATTTTTTCTTACTTTTACGTAGTTCCTGTTCGATTTCATGTTTATAAAATGCCATCTCAAGTGTTGCTTTTAATTCCCGTTCAATAAATGGTTTTATCAGATACCCATAAGGTTCGGACATTTTTGCACTTTGCAGTGTCTGATCATTTGCATAAGCAGTTAGAAAAACAATAGGAATATCCAGATTACTGTGTATTTTTTCTGCAGCTTCCAGGCCATTCATACCTTTTTCCAGCATGATATCCATTAAAACAAGATCGGGATGAGATTTGGCAGCAGATTCAATTGCTTCTTTTCCTGAATGAACAACATTAACCACAGTATATCCGCAGGATTCTACTGCATGCCGAATATCCTGCGCAACTATCATCTCATCTTCAACTATTAGAATTCGTTTCTTTTTCAATACTTTCTTCCTTTTTCGCAACTTAATTCATAAAATTATAAATATGAGTATTCAAGTGCTATGTCAAGAATTTTGAATTTCTGCATTCTTTCAACAAAAAAAGCCCCGCTAAAACGGGGCTATGATGTGCAATTGATCTATTTCAAAAGGACCATTTTTTTAGTAGAAGTATATCTGCCGCTGTTACCTTCTGAGACCATTTTGTAGAAATACAATCCACTGCCAACTTGTTTACCTGTGTTATCTTTACCATCCCAGATAACTTCATGATATTTTGCGTTCATTTCACCATCTACAAGCGTTCTTACCACAGCACCTTTGATATTGTAAATCTTAATGCTTACATCGCTGACTTCTTTGAGGGCAAACTTGATCGTTGTTGTCGGGTTAAATGGATTCGGATAATTACCGATTAGATTGTAACAAGCTTGAGATATATTATTTTCATCAGCTGATGTAAAAATATTAGGAGCTTCGGGAGTTGGATTAATCATGAATACCCAGTTATCAACTCCATCAGGATATCTTCCAAAAGAGATATCTTCCTCTTGAGGACCGTAACTTAATGTATCAATTGGAATAATGCCATCGATTTCGTATAAACCAATGAATTCGCCGTCTGCATCAAGTCTAAAATTAGTGTGCAATGCTCCCTGTTCTTCATCATCATCTGTCCAAACTAAAAGGAAGCCATTTGCAGGAATTTCCACTTCTGGAAATTGCCATTTATCAGGAATCATGGGATCATCTGTAAGGAAAAGACCGTCCATATTTACTGCTCCCGGATTTGAATTGTAAATTTCAACCCAGTCATCATATTCGTCAAATTCATCACAAATAATTGTTTCGTTATCTGCCATGAATTCGTTAATAAACAAGCCAGTAGTTCTATCACGTATATTAAACTCCTCCAGTTGATCGATAATACTTGCTCTTCTGGCAGTGATATAAGATTTTATTCCAAAAATCGTAACATTTCCAAAAATCAAATCATCGTTAATATTAATTTCAAAATCCTCGTTCGAATACATCTTTAAACTGTCAGCATAAACTGCGGGTCTTATTAAATCTGCGAGGGTATCTACTCTGGCAAAAAGCTCTTCTTCAATAATAACATTATCCATGATGTATTGGTAATCCATTTCATATATTTCACAGTAATCGGGAATTTCAAACATCCGTTCAACTAAAGGTCTGGGTAACAGGTCAAATGTCCAGTAGATAGATAAATTTAATAACTCTGGAGGAGTCATTCCCATTGAATAATTTCCAAAAGACAAATTCAAATCCCAGGGTAGATGTACGAACTTATCTGTGTCAGTACGGTGATATACATAATAATTATGTCCTTTACAAATATAACTATCCAAATTAACGAAGAAATTATTCAATGCATTAAAGAAAAGAAAATTATGAGAGTGGAAAACTGTTTCGAGAGAATCTTGTAGCTCTTCAATAGTTGTATTATTTAAGATATCAATAAAATGAATCAAATCTGACCAGTCATTTATTTCTTCATTTGTTTTAAGTTCATAATGTAAATAATATTGTTCAGGATCTTCACCTAACCATTCCAATGAACCGGAAGGATCTCCTTTAAACAAATTACCACATTCATCATTACCAAAATTCTTTTCAATAAATTTTTGATCAAGCTGTTCAACATTTGTGTATAAACCCCAATAATCTCCATTAATGAATAGTTTAATAAAATTTGCTCTGGAACTGGGTATAAATTGATTTAATGCATCAAACATCATTTTTTCTCGCAAAAAGCTTGGATCCGAAAATCCATTACTTAAGCTTAATTTGGATATCCCATAAAATTCCTGATCTTCAACATATTCATCAAATTTAATTTTAAAGGGTTTTTTATTAGATGGGTATGAAACCATTGAGGCATTGCCCTTAAACCTTACTCCCACACTGTCATATACTTCACTGTTGAATTCAAATGTTGCAGGAATATATTCGTTCAATCCATTATTATAATTCTCAAGCATCTGTTCCCAAAAATCTCCCTGAGTGAAAGTAAGATAGAGCTCGTGAACCTGAGTGTCATCGAAAACAATATCCGAAATATGGGAATAGAGATTATTATTCATAAAACAACAAATTACAATTAAGAAGTTAACAAATAAAAATATCTTCATTTTTTTCATATTAGCACCCTCCTCTCAGGTTTTAATACATAATACACGAAATATTAATCATTTTAAAACACTTTAAAACATTCTTACTAAAAGTAAAAACAATAGAATTTCTGACAAGAATTTTTTTATTAATAAATTATTTAATAATATATTTGTTTAATACTTTATGATAATTAGACCATTTTTATTGACAATATTTTGGTTTTTTTAAAAGTAAATGCGTTTTTCACTATAATTATAAATATAATTTGAGGAAGAATGAAAGAAGACACATCTTTTCGCAGAAGTGAGAATAAATTTATTGTTCTTGAACACACATTCGACGAAATCATAGAAGAACTTGAAAAACATATCCCAATCCATAGCTTTAGTACAGAATATCCTCTGTCACTAATAGAAACGATATATTTGGAGGATAGCGATTTCACAACATTGAAAGAGTATCTATCACGTCGGAAATTTCGTTTTAAGATACGTTTCCGTTGTTACGGGCATAATGGTAAACTCGATGAAAATGATTTTTGGGCTGAACTGAAAATAAAACAAAAGTCCATTTCTTACAAGAAAAGATTTAAACTCACAAAAGAGCTACTCATTCCTTATATTTCTGGGGAAAATATTTATGATAAAGTTCATAAAATGAATGAAGGAGTTAAAGGTTTCAAAAAGATATACAAGTTAACAAAGGAACTGATAAAATTAAATAATCTGGAACCTACTTTAGTTACTTCATATGAACGAGTTGCCTTCCAGAGTAAAAATAAAAGTATCCGAATTACCGTTGATAGAAATATCTCTCATAAATCATATCAGAATCCAGCGATTAATAAAAAATTGAAAGCTATTGTTTTAGAATCAAAAATAAGTGGTAAAATTCCAAAATGGTATAAAGCAGAGGAAAGTAAATTAGCGCTTTTACCTCAGAAAAGATTTTCAAAATATGCTACTGGAATTAATTTAATATATTTCCCTGCCAGAGGAATGTATAATTTTTACACAAATTATGCTGAAACAGAAGTAATGGGAAATAAAACTTATAATTCATTAAAACTTATTGAGCAATCACTAAAATTAAAAAAACCTATGAAAATTAAAATATGAGGTGCAAATGGCAGAATTATTTCAAGTAATAAAAGATAGTTCATCAACCGGTATTGCGCTATCTCCAATTAATATTTTCCTGAATCTGTCACTTGCATTAATTCTAGGATGGATTTATTCTTATGTATATCGAATAACATATTCAGGTTCAAGAAAAGACAAACAGCTAAAAAGAGAAATGAAGAGCATGCAATATACAATTCTCCTGCTTACTGTTGGTGGAGCATTAATCTGGATTGTGGTAGCGGATAATCTGGTACGAGCATTCGGTCTAGCTGGAGCATTGAGCCTTATCAGATTCAGGACAGTACTCCGCGAACCCATGAATACCACCAAAGTATTTTATGCCATTATTCTGGGAATGGCATGCGGTTTGAGCCAGTATTACACAGCAATAATCGGAACTATGTTTGTATGTTTAGTACTGGGACTTATATATCTGGTAGTAAAAAAAGAAAAAGCCTATAAAAAAACTCGCCGGCATGATGACGATTCCAATGAAAAATTTGAAGACAAATGAATATTAAAAGTAAATTAACACTACTTTTCCTATTTTTTTCCTATTCTTTATTTACATTAGGAACAGACTTCAACAAACTTATGGAAAAAATACTAACTGATGATATTAAATTTCAAAAAAAGGAAAACAGCTTAAACATGCTGATTGCAAGTAATAAAATCGAAAAATCTGTTAACTGGTTTGATATTAATCTAAAATATCAGCAACACACAAACGATATAATCCGAGACCAGACAGAACCTTTAAAAACAGAATATTCTGACATTGAAGAAGAAGACTCGCGATGGAGTATTGAATTGAATAAATGTTTCTTTCAAAAAGATTTGGATAATGTTCATGATCTAATAGAATACAGGCTTGATATCATTGAAACTCAACAGGAACTGGTACTTTTCAAAATTGAAAGATTGGGTGACATTATTGGTGATCATATAAAATTGTTTGAAGCTCAGAAGCAAATTGAATTATTTAAAATGGAACTCGATATCTTAAATAGAGAGAATCAAATTCTGGAGGAATTATATTCCAGAAATGTTATTAAAGCTTCAGATCTGATCAAAAATCTTGAAAGTATGGAAAAAAAGGAAAGTTCACTATCAAATTGGAATGAAATTATAGAAAAACAAAAATTAAAATCTAAAAAGCATAACCAATCATTTTTAGAATCATTTGAAAATTATATTCAAAAAACTCCTTTAACTGTTGATACTACAACTTTTAAACAAAAGAATGAAGAACTCATTAAGTCTTATAAAAATCAACTAAAAAAAGTGTTGTCTGTTATTAAGAGAAACAGTTATCATTTTTATTTACCAGAAATTAATGCATCAGTTTCATACAATGAGCGAATAACACTGCAAGACTGGAAAATCACAGAAGATTCAGAAGAAGAATATTTAAGGGAAAGAGATTTCACTGAAAAATATCCCGAATTCGAAATTGAATTATCATTACCCTTTAATATTTATGGCAATACTGTCGGCAAATATAAGCTCTTAGAAGCCCTTGAACGTGAAGCCCATCTGAGCAAATATGAGATCGAATTTTCTTTTTATCAATCTGAGATTAAACAATTGAATTCTTTTAAAAGAGCTACTAATAAATATCAAGTAACTAAAAGGTTATCACAATTATATTCAAAAAAGTATGATATTATCAATGAAAAATATCAGTCTAAACCTTCAATGCTCGGGGCTACACCAGAGATCATTTTAAAAAAAGAATACATTAAAAACCAGAGAGCTGAATTAAAATTAGAAATTTCAAAAATGGAACTTTATAGAGAAATTTTTTTAATTAATTATTTTGTAAAAGATTGAAATGAGTATAAATATAATTGAATTAAAAGATAAAATTACTCCAAAACATATTGTATTTGGCTCATTTATAATTATGGCCATTCTTATAGCCTTTTCATTTTATATTGAAACAAGATCACAAAAATTACCTGCTCTTGTCAAAACTGAAGAATTAGCTATCTCTTCTTTAACTTCCGGAATAGCGGTTAATTATAAAGTTGTACTGAACGAACCTGTTCAACAAGGACAGCTCCTGTTTGAAATGGAAAATTCACAACTTTGTAAAAAACTGAATAACCTGAAAAATGAGAGATCAAAATATGAAGAAATAATTAATTCTGCAACCATGGGAGATCACCTGAAAATCAAACTGATCGATATTGATAATAACTTCTTAAAATCAGAAAATAAAAAAGTAGAATTAAACCTGGAAAAAGAAAAGATCTCGAATCAATTGGATATCTATTCCCATAAATTTAATTCTGCTAAAGCAAATTACGAAGTTTACAAAGACCTTTTTGATCAGAAAAAAATAAGCTCATCAGAATTTGATGAAAGAACGTCTGACTACATGAAAATCAGTAATTCCCATCAGAACCTGCAGAATGATCTTCGATTGGTTGATAAAGAGATTGAAAGCAATAAAAGTGAGATTGAACTTTATAAACAACAAAAAGCGCTTTATGGAGAAAATGTCTCTTTAATAGCTGAAAAGTATATTGTGGAACTTGTAAAAATAAATAGTGAGATCAATGAATTGGAAGATGAAGTAAAATCACTGAATGTTTATTCTCCTGCTGCTGGATATATTACCAAATTAAATTTTATTCCAGGTGAAAATGTACAAAAAGGAGACCAGATAGCCGAGCTTTCTAATGTAGGTAAGATGTGGATCATTGCATTTGGGAATTCTTTCAGCCGGCAGAAGATCAAAAAAGGGATGAAAGTTAAAGCATATTGTACCAATGAAAAGAAAATTTATGGTAAAATTGAATCTGTTTCCCCGGTTATGGATCGTGTAAGTTCATTATCAACAAGATTTGAAACAGTTAGTTCCTATACAAAAATCGAAATCCTTTTGGATAATTATGAAGATGCTATTAATAATTTAACACCTGGTGAGAGATTATTTGTCAGGGTATATTTTTAGTAAAAAAGATATGATTAGAGGAGCAAATGAACAAAATAACCAGTTATCGAATTGCTTACGGAGAAAGTTTAAAGAATTTGGAAGAAAAAGTTAATAATCTTATTAAACAAGGTTATGTGCCTTTAGGTAATATCCAGTTTGCTTCAACTCCTGAATCAATGATCGGTGAATATTCTCAGCGGTTATACTTTCAGACTATGGTTATATTCGATAAAGATGAAGAGTAATTAGACTGAATATTTTTTCCCAAACATAATATTCATAAAATTATAAATATAAGTGTACAAGTGTTCTGTTAAAAAAATTTTAACCTCAATGTTCTTTCAATAAAAAATATGCCCAGCCAAAATAGAGCTTTAATGTACAATTACCCTTGTTCCCACAATGCCATGCGGCATCGCGTGGAAGCTCTCCCTGCTAAGGCATAATCCCGAAGCACACGGGATGAAGACTGGTTTCCCCTTGTTCCCAAAGCTTTAGGACGTTAAATGCGAAGCATATTTAACTGTTCCCTCTTTGGGAATAACATATCCTGCAAAACCCCTGTTTTGCTAAACGGAAAAACTTCACAACCAAGATTCAACATATTCATGGATTACCAATTCCATCGGGAATGATAAACATGAAGGTATTTTTTATCCTGTAAATCCTGCCCAACTATCCTGTAAATCCTGATTCAGACAAAAAAACGCCCCGGAAAAACCGGGGCGCTATTACTTCAACCATTGCGAAGGTCTGTGACCATTCGCAAGGTATTAATGTTTATTTCAGTAGGAATGAAAAGTTGCCCGACCACTAACAAGCGGTCAGGCTAAATTCCCTTATTTCAAAAGAATCATTTTTTTGGTAGAAGTATACCTGCCGCTGTTACCTTCTGAAACCATTTTGTAGAAATAGAGTCCGCTTGATACGGTCCTGTCAGAGTTATCTTTACCATCCCAGATAACTTCATGATAATCTGCGTTCATTTCACCATCTACAAGTGTTCTTACTACGGCACCTTTGATGTTATATATATTAATGCTTACATTGCTGTCTTCTTTCAAGCCAAACTTAATCGTTGTGGTCGGGTTAAATGGATTGGGGTAGTTGCCAGTAAGTTCCGTATGTACCGGGATCAGGATGTTGCCAGTTCCAGTTACAATTACTTCATCATCTTCGGATTGCTCTGATTCCCAGCCTCCATCATATACTGCTGAGACGGTATAAAAATATGTTCCACTAGGAAGACCCTGATCGACGTACATTGTAGTGGTGATATCTTCGGCAATCAGAACACCATCTCTGTATACACTGTAACTGACAAGGTCTCTGCCGTCTGAGATCGGATCCCAGGTTACCAGTACGTTCGGATAGTTAAATGTTGCTTCTACATTCTGCGGAATCGGAAGAATTATCTCAACATCTGCAATTAAGAAATCAGACTCTCCTCCATCATATATTGCGTTTATACAATATTCGTGCACCCCAGGTTCTACACCAGTATCTGTGTAAGTGAGAATGCCGGGATCTTCGATGTAAATTATCTCTGCACCATCTTTGTAAATCTTGTAACCGATCAAGTCTCTTGTATTGTCTGTTGCTGCTGTATTGGTTCTTCTTTCACGAATAAACGCAGCTTCAAGAGGAGCTTCGGACACAGACATCGAGCGCATTGCACCGATAGTCACTCTTTCATTAACTGGAGCTTTTGTAATTAAACCATCTACAGATCCAACTACACCTTCGATGCACCAGTTATAATCGAGTGCATAAGCTACACTGATCTCTATCCAACCTCCACTGTAGAACATCCAGTCACCTTTACCTGCTGTTGCAGGACCTGCATCTACACTTGACGGATGATCACCTGTGGCTGACATATCATAACCAATCCAGTATTCATTGCCAGCTACAAGCGGAACAGGAGTTGTTAGAGTATGCACTGTCCAGTCTTCAATAAGAACAGAAGCTGTGATATCTGCTGAATAGACTTC
>JAUXIJ010000002.1 GCA_030621085.1 Candidatus Cloacimonadota bacterium
TGCCGATTTGTAAGTCCCCGTGGACGTAGTGTTAAACGATGTTCCGCTTCGATACGGTTGCGAGTCTTTTAATAGGGGCACGCCGCCGTTAATCAACATGGAGCGAAGCGGAATGTTGATTAACAAGCGTACCTGCGGAGTATCGCAGAATACGTAAATATTAGCAACAATTTGCTATAAAGTTAATTAGGAATTAAATTCAAAAAAGGGAGAATGAAATGGAAGAATTAAAAAAAATCATAATAAAGCACGTTAATTTTATTGAGTATGCAAAAAATAAAATCTTATTTTTATTGATATTAATAATAATTCTCGATTATTCTATACTATTTTCACAGATACCGTGCGATACATTGTGGACTAAAACAATTGGGGGAACTTCTAGTGAATCTGGTAGTTCCATTCAACAAACAAGTGACGGTGGTTATATTATTTCTGGTAGTACATACTCTTATGGAGCAGGTAATACTGATGCCTGGCTCATCAAAACTGATGATCTGGGAAATGTTGAATGGTCTCAAACATATGGTGATACAGGTCCAGATCAAGCTAATTGTGTTAAACAAACAATAGATGGTGGATATATCGTTACAGGTAGTAAATATATTTTGGATCAGTTAGATTCTGATCTATGGCTTATTAAAACTGATGAGTACGGAAATATAGAGTGGGAACAAACATATGGTGGAACCGATTATGATTCTGGTCATTCTGTCATACAAGATTCAGACGGGGATTATTTGATTGCTGGAAGAACAATAGCTGAAACTTTTCTTGATAAAACACTAGGATGGGTACTAAAAACAGATTCTCAAGGAAACGAAATATGGAATAACACTTATGGGACATACATGACATCTGATGTTTTTTTATCTATTAGCAAAACTAATGATGCCGGCTACATTCTCGCTGGTGCTAAACCATATTATACTTACTCGCCCAGTGATGCCTGGTTAGTTAAAATTAATGAAATAGGTGATCAAGAATGGGAAGAATATTTTGGAGATGAAGGTTATGATCTTTTCAGCAGTGTAATCCAAACAACAGATGATGGTTATATTATGTCTGGATCTCTCGACACAGCACCTTTTGGTGATGCTAATTATCAAGCTTGGCTTGTTAAAACCGACTTTTATGGTAATTTTGAATGGGATCAAACATATGGTGATAGTGATGAATATAATGCAGGAAGATCATCAATGCAGACATTAGATGAAGGATATTTTTTGGCTGGTTGGGTTAAAAATCCAGGATCACAAAGAGATGTTTTTTTAATGAAAACAGATTATGATGGTAATATTCAAGCCGTGGTTGATTTTGGAGGTAATAATAATGATGCTGCTTATGCAGCAATAACTTCGAACGATGGCAGCTACATTGTTACTGGCTACACAAATTCTTATGGTGCAGGAAGTTCTGATTTATGGTTGTTAAAAATTGGGAGTATCTTCGCTGATTTTACAGCAAATCCAACATCTGGTCCTGGTCCCTTAGAAGTCCAATTTGAAGACCAATCATATGGTAATATATCAAACTGGCAATGGGATTTTAATAATGATAGCATTATTGACTCTTATGAACAAAATCCTTTATATATTTATGATGAATTTGGAGTCTATACAGTATCTTTAACTGTAAGTGATGGCACAATTGAAGATATAAAGATTAAAGAAGATTATATTACAGTTATTCCAACTGGAGTTCAAAATGAATTAATTCCTTTTGAAACAGAACTACTGAAAAACTACCCCAATCCCTTCAACCCGGAGACAAAGATAGTATTCAATCTTCCTGAAGAGGGAAATGTGAAACTTGAGATCTACAACATCAAAGGGCAGAAAGTAAAGACACTTGTTAATGAAACACTTTCTGCTGGTGAGCATTCTGTTATCTGGAATGTCAGAGATTCCAATGGTAAGAGAGTTAGCTCAGGAATATATTTCTATAAACTGAAAGCTGGTAGATTTAAGAAAGTTAGGAAGATGATTCTTATCAAATAAATAAGGAGATTATTATGAAGTACCTATTTTATGTTTTCTTTTTCATTGTTTTTGTTTCATTTCTGTCTGCAACCATCATCAATGTTCCTGCCGACCAACCAACAATACAGGAAGGGATTAATGTAGCAGTAGATAATGATACAGTTCTTGTTCAACCAGGAACATATATAGAAAATATCAATTATAATGGCAAAAACATTACTGTAGCTTCTTTATTCCTGACAACTCAGGACACAACCTTAATTTCCCTGACAATTATTGATGGAAATGAGAGTGGTAGTGTTGTAATGTTTGAAAGTGAAGAAGATTCTACTGCAGTTTTAACTGGATTCACGATTACGAATGGTTTAGCATCGGGATATGTTCCGGAATGTTGTGGTGGTGGAATTTATTGTGAATATTCCAGTCCGAGTTTGTTAAATGTAACAATAACAGATAATTCTGCTGGTGGATATGGTGGTGGTATTTATTGTAATAATGCAAGTCCGAATTTGACGAATTTAACAATAACAGGTAATTCTGCTATCCAAGGTAGTGGAATTTATTGCGAAGAATCTGATCCGTTTTTAGTTAATGTTAACATAATAAATAATAGCACTGGTTGTATGTATGGTAATGCTGGTGGTGGAATTTTCTGTTGGGATTCCAGTCCAAGTTTAGAAAATGTTACTATAAGTGGAAATACTTCTTATGTTGGTGCTGGGATTTATTGTGCGGTAGAATCCAATCTTAGTTTAATTAATGTAACAATATCAGGCAATTCTATTCCTCTGGAAGGGGGACCTGGTGGTGGAATTTACTGTGGTGGTTCCAGTCCGAGTTTGGTGAATGTAACAATATCAGGCAATTTTGCTGATGGATATGGTGGTGGAATTCTCTGTGATAATTCCAGTCCAACTTTAGAAAATGTTACTATAAGTGGAAATACTTCTTTTGCTGGTGGTGGAATTTGCTGTGGTTATTCCAGTCCGAGTTTAGAAAATGTTATAATAACAGATAATTCTGCTGAATATTGTGGTGGTGGAATTTATTGTTTAGCTAATTCATCACCGAGTTTAATAAATTCCATTTTGTGGAATGATACTCCTCAAGAGGTTTATTTTGGAGTAGATTGGGACCCTAATTCAATCACAATATCTTATTCGGATATTCAAGGTGGAGAAGCTGGAATTGTAACAAACCATAACGGCACAGTTAACTGGTTGGAAGGTAATATAGATGAAGATCCTCTATTTGTTGGAACTGGAGATTATCCTTATTCACTTCTGGAAGATTCTCCCTGTATAGATGCTGGTAATCCTGACCCAATTTATTATGATCCGGAAGATCCAACTAATCCTGGTTATGCTTTATATCCTGCAATGGGAACTGTAATAAATGATATGGGTGCTTATGGTGGACCTTATGCAATCGGTTGGTCAGTTGTGGGATTAGATGATAATATTATTGTTCATACTCCTGAAGTCTTTTTACATCAAAATTACCCTAATCCATTCAACCCGGAAACAACTATCAGCTTTTCCGTAACACAAACATCCTTGTTTGTGACTCTCGACGTCTACAACATCAAAGGTCAAAAAGTGAAAACTCTTGTTAATGAAACACTCCCGGCAGGAGAGCATTCAGTGGTGTGGGATGGCAGGGATTCTAATAATAAGCGAGTCGGTTCAGGTGTTTATTTCTACCAGCTGAAAGCTGGTAGGTTTGAGAAAGTTAAGAAGATGGTGTTGTTGAAGTAATTCATGACCCCCTCTTTAATTCTCCCCCTGATTAGGGGGAGATAGTGGGGGTTGTAAACAGGTGATTTTCGGTAAGTTAATAAGATGGTGTTGTTGAAGTAATTTGCGTAATCCGCTTGCAGGTTTGATCATCTTTTCTCAAACTCGCAGATATAAATAATCACAAATATTAAAAATTTTTGAATATCCTCGATTTGTTTATTGACGATATAATGAGCGTTTCATAAATTGCAAATGAAAAAAATGGCATAATTTTTTTACTAAAACCTTTAAGGAGGAGAGATGTTAAAAGGCTCTTATGTAGCTCTGGTAACTCCTTTCAAAAATAACGATATAGATTATAATGCCCTGGAAAAATTAATTGATTTTCACCTGAAAAACAATACAGATGGCATCCTTTTCTGTGGTACTACCGGGGAATCTCCAGCATTGGCAGGAGATGAAAAAGAGCGGTTGTTAAGATTTGGAGTTAAGAAAATAAACAAGCAGGTTCCTGTGATGATGGGAACCGGAACGAACAATCTGCATCACACGATATCTGCCACTATAAAAGCGCAGGAATGGGGTGTCGATCATGCCCTGGTCATTACACCTTATTACAACAAACCAACTCAAAACGGGCTTTATCTGCATTTCAAAGCAGTTTCAGAAAATACCGATATTCCCATTGTTATCTATAATGTGCCGGGTAGGACGGGAGTAAATATAAGTGCAGATACCATCATTAAGTTGGCACATGAGTTTAACAAAATAGTTGGCATCAAAGAAGCCAGCGGAGACTTGGTTCAGCTTTCACAAATTGTAAAAGATGCTCCTGCAGGATTTGCCGTAATGTCCGGTGAAGATGCTTTGAACTACCCGATATTATGCTGTGGGGGAAGTGGAGTGATATCGGTAACTGCTAATATAGTTCCCGCTAAGGTTCATGATCTGGTGGAAATGGCAGCTAAAGGAAAACATCAGAAAGCAAAAGAACTGCACCTGGAACTTCTTGAACTGAACCAGGCAATGTTCATCGAGACCAATCCAATTCCCGTGAAAGAATCACTGCATCTTATGGGTATGATCGAAAGGGAACTTCGTCTACCAATGTGTTACCTGCAAGATGAGAACCTGAAGAAATTGGAAAAAATTCTAAAAAAATATCATTTGATCTAGAGTAAAATTGAGACGTATAATAAAAGAAAATAAAAACCTGATAGTCTGTCCAAGGAACAGACAATATACCGATATAATAGTTTGTGCAGCGAATTGCGATTATAGACGATTATGTAAAATATATAAAGATAAAATAACCATAGAAATACTTATGGAATTCGTGGAAAAACATCCCGGTTATAAATTAGTAGGAGAGCTTATGCCAACCGAAAAAGTTATTAACAAAGGTGAGAAAAGATTCTGGATCGTTACCGGTGAAAACCAGTTTGTAGAGGTAACAGAATCTGAAGTAATGAAAAATCCGCAGAAGTACATCAAAAAGCCAATATGGCAGAAACCACCTTTTAAATATGAGGTTGTAGTCACCCTGAAAAGAGTTAAAGTAGAAGATTAATCTGTTTTTTTTGCTGTCTGAAATTTTATTTTATAGATAATGATGATAGCAAGAAAACCGATGAAATCTGCGATTACATCCCACACGGAAAACATGCGTCCGGGAATGGGGATTTGATGTAGTTCATCGAACAGCGGAACAGTAAGGGATAGTAAGATCAGTTTTTTAAGGGTTGCTCCCGGATTCTTAGTCTGATGCATCCTGATAAAAAGCCAGGCAAATATTAAATATACCCCGAAATGTGCGAGTTTATCTAAGCTGACAATATGTTCGGTTGGAATTTGCAGCTTTGGAATAGAAGTTAACGTAAGTATAACCAAAGACCAGATTATAAATAAAACCCTGTAAACTTTAATAGATATTTTTTTATTCTTTATAATTTTCAATTTTCCAGACTACTGAGAAAGGTTTCATTATAAATTTTGCTTTCAGAGGGATCCTTCTTTCATCATCTGAAAACCAGAATATTAGAGATTTTTCTTCATTTACCAGGTTGTTCGTAAGCATATCGCTGCGTTCTTTTTCCTGGTTGGTTATTCTTTCAAAGCTGATCTGCACTTTTATAGAATTCAATTTACCCAGAGGAGTCTTTATTATTTCTTCACCTATTTTTTTATAATAAGCTTTCCAGATAAGTTTATTGGCATCCAGCAAGATCTCACCTTCTATATTATCAATAGCATTTCTCAGGAAGAAAAGAGAAGAGAAAAAATCTCTGCTTGCCTCATTAATAGGGTATTCACAACTTTTAGCAGGATCGATAAAACTGGTTCTTTCTGCTTTTCTGATTTTCCTATAGTAGATCGTTTCCCTGTCTTCTGTATATTTCTTTTGATTTATTTTTTTTGTATATTTCACAGGAAGGTAGTTATCCGTGTAATCGATTATATATAGATTATCAATCTTTGAGGCGATACTTGCAATGGAAGTGGAACGAGCATGCACTGTGAGCTTGTTATTAACTTTGGTCATTTTTACCTTAACAACACTTATCCCTAAATATTTTATAGCAAGCTCGATTTCTTCTGCTGATAGAAAAGCTGTGAAAAATATTAGAAATAAAACAGTTATTCTAATCTTCAGTTTCATCTGGTTTTTTTTTGAGATACATTTTGGCATATTGGATACGCTGAGCCTTGATATTGGTTATTGTAAATTTAATATTTCCTTCATAAATAAAACTCTCGTTCTTTTTGGGAACTTTATTAAAATTATCATAAAGGAATTCAGCTAAATTGTCGTATTCCTCATCATCGATGTTCAGGTTGAATGTTTCGTTCAATTCCGGGATCGAGCACATACCGCTAATTATATATTCATTATCGTTCAAGTGAGAAATAGTAGGTTTTTCTTTGTCGTACTCATCCATGATCTCGCCAACTAATTCTTCCAGGATATCTTCCAGCGATAGAAGCCCCGAAGTACCACCATATTCATCTACTACGATAGCGATCTGGATCTTCTTGTTTTTGAACTGGTTGAGAAGATTTTGTATCTTGGTGTTTTCTGTAATGAACAATGATGGTCTGAGTAATGATGCAAGGGTTTGTTTGGCAGGATTCAGTATGACATCTTTTGCATAAACAATACCGATAATATTATCGATATTTGTTTTATAAATCGGGATTTTGGAATGCCCGGATTCAACGATCTGCTCTTTTACTTTTTTTAATCCTTCCGAAGAATCCACAGCGATTATATCGACCCGGGGTGTCATTATCTCTTTTGCCAGAGTAGATGAAAAACGAAAAATACTGGAGATGATCTTCTTTTCACTTTCTTCCAGGGAATTCTGTGCTGCTTTTGAACTGATAAGGTTCTTGAAGTCCTCGGAAGTGATATCGGAATTGGTTGCTGTTGATCGTTTAACGGAAAATATCGAACTTATGAATTCCAATATCTTAATGAGCGGCCAGAGAATGTATTTTATTGTTTCCAGAAAGAAGCTCGAAAAACTTGCTATTTTTTCCGGTGACGAAAATGCTAATAATTTTGGTGTTATTTCTCCAAATATAAGTATCAGGATGGTCATCAATATTATTTCAATCGTAATTATCACAGATTGTGCCAAATGCGATAAGTACCTGTTTCCAATACTTATGGCGATAAGTGCAGCACTGGATGAGGCCGCTACATTTACTATAGTATTTCCCAGCAGAATGATAATTAGCAGTTCCCGGGGATTTTTCAGGAGTCTGAAAATACGTCTGTTACTTCGACTCTTCTTTTTTTCCATTTTCTTCAGTTGGATCTTTGTGAGTGAGAAAAAAGCTGTTTCCGAACCGGAAAAGAAAGCAGATAAAAGCAGGAAGCCTATGATAGCTATGAACGGAAAACTATCTTCCACGAGTAGTATGTTTCTCCTTTAATTTAGAAAAATATTCTTTTTCTTTTTTTTTCATTTCTTTACTTTGCTTAACTCCCAGATGATCGTATCCCAGAAGATGCAATAGACCATGCAGAAAAAGAACCTGAAGTTCTTTTTCTATGGTTCTATTTACTTTTTGCCCGTCCGCCACATTGATGTCAATAATAATATCTCCCAGAAGTGGTATACCGGGCATTTCAGCCTGGAAGCTGATAACATCGGTAAGTGTATCCCGTCCCAGGAATTTTTTGTTTAGATCTCGAATTGAGCCATCATTGGAAAGTTTCAAAACCAGAAAAGAATCTTTCGAAATTTTTTCTTCTTCTCTGATAATATCAAGAACAGCAGTAAAAACGGATGAATTAATTACCAGATCTGTCTGGTTATCAAGGAGTATGGGCTCAGTTTTCCGGGTATTCAAGGCGTTTCCTGTAAACTCCCGTGATAATGGGAAGCATGTATGTTTTTATAATATCGAGTTCTTTCAGGGTAAGTGGTGTTTCGTCAAGTTGACCGTCATTTACCAGTTTGAAAACCGTATCATCAAGAATTTTCTTGATAACTGTTTCAGAGAAATCTTCCATCGATTTTGTGGTTGATTCCACAATGTCTGCGATCATAACAATAGCAGCTTCTTTCGAACGAGGTTTGGGACCATTGTAATAAAATTGCTCTTCATCGATATCCAGGTTAGTTTCCTGTGCTTTCATATAAAAATAGCGTATTTGACCAGTTCCATGATGTTGCTTTATTATCTCGATAATAGGCTTTGGTAAATTATATTTTTTTGCCAGTGATAATCCGTCGTTGATATGTTGTTTAATAAGTAAAGCGCTTTCGTTAGCCATCATTTTATCGTGCAGTTCGGTAGAGTTGGGATTATTTTCTATGAAAAACTGGGGATTCTCTATCTTGCCGATATCATGGTAATAACTACCAACTCTGGCCAGAAGATGATTTGCTCCCACAGCTTCAGCTGCGCTTTCGGCCAGGTTTCCCACGATAAGCGAATGATGATAAGTTCCGGGTGTTATTTTGGACATTCTTTGAAGTAGCGGATTATCGAAATCCAGAAGTTCCAGCAAAATCTGTTTTGTTGCCATATTCAGCTTACGTTCCACAAGCGGAACGATGAGGATAAGACCCACTATAGCAGTAACACTGGAAATAATTCCCCACAACAAATGCCACAAATAGATTGAGAAATTCTCGAACCTGATGAGAGATACTGCAGTGATAACTATAAAATACGAAAGAAGAAGATAGAGAGTGAGAGGATAGTATTCCTGCCTTTTTTTCATTCTCTTAAGGGCAATGATACCCCCAAAAGCTGCAATACTGAGTATAGCAGGATTGATGAAGCTCCAATTTAAAAATAAAGAAACAAAAATTAAATTTATGAAATTATATAAAATTCCAATATGAGGATTAAAGATAAGTGCTATAAGTAGCACAGAAAAACTGAAGGGAATTATTAGGGAAGGGATCTTGAATATCTGATTTACAATTACTGTTATGATAATAGAGATCAGAAGACTTCCCATAACAACTATCAGTCTGGATAGGGAAGAGAAATGTTCCGGGAAAAATATCTGTAATACATAACAGAAAAACGACAGAACCAACATGGAAAGCAAAAAAGTTCCCAGCGACGACATTATAAGCTCAAAATTGCTCTTAGAAGATTGTTGATCTTTCTGGGTTCTAACTAATGAATTCAGTTTTAAAAGTTCTATGGAAGTTACTTTCTGATTCTTACCGATTATTTTCTCGTTCTTCTGCATTTTGCCAACTGTAATAGTTACATTTTCTCTGGCTTTCTGTTGCATCAGGCTGGTCATTTCATTATCTACCACAATGTTTTCGATCAGAATAATATCTGCCAATTCTCTAACAGCTTTTTTTTCGCGTTCGGAAGTTAGTTTTGAAATAAGTTTGTTCTTTGCTTCTTCCAGTGAATAGAGTCGTTTCAATTCATAATCTGTAACTCTGTTGATCTTAGCGATTTTAATTTCCTGGTAAGCATAATTATCGGAATATATTCCAATATTAAATATTTTAGTGAGTTCTTCTGTAAGAAAATTATAGATCCTCAAACGACGATTATTTTCAAGTAGATAGCTAACATTTTCACTGGAAACATCATAGCCGTTCTGAAGAAGTTTATTGCGAATACCCTCGGTATCTTTGTTATTGGAAAGGGCAAAATGCTGCATAACGAAATCCAGGTTTTTCTGAGCATTGAATTTCAGATTTTCTGATACTTTATAAATAGGTTGTACTTTTGCAGCTGCTGTTTCCTGTTCAGCTTGTAGGTTTTCATCGCTTTTATACACATAAAAATCAAAAGGTGCGATGATATCCCTTTCGGCAATTTCGCCCAATTTCATGTCGTAATTATATAGAGTGAACCTGTAAGGGCTAACGAAAAAATGCAGAAGCGCTATCAGAATAGATGTAGTAATTATGAGAATTATTTTAGAACGTGTCAATTTCGTTTGTCTTTATCACAAAAGAAAGCCTCTCCAAAAAAAGAGAGGCTTTCCTTGTTTTATTGATTTTAATCTCTAGGAATTTCAAATACCTGGTTCGGATAGATCAGGTCGGGATCTTTGATCTGGTCTTTATTTGCTCTGTAAATAAGGGGCCATTCGGCTGCATTATTGTAAACTTCGGGATAACCAGCGATCCTCCATAGGCATTCCCCTTTATAAACTTTCCATTCATAAGGAAGACCACGCGGTATTTTTATTACCTGGTCAGGATAGATCAAGTTAGGATCTTTGATCTGATCACGGTTGGCACGATAAATAATGGGCCATTTGGACATTTCACCGTAAATAAAACTGTATCGAGCAATCTTGGAAAGCCAATCACCCTTTACAATTGTATATGTATCTTCGTAGTATTTGGGTTTGGCAGCTTCCAGATTATTCTCCAAATTCACGATCTTATTATCCAGATCAGAAAACTGCTTCCTGTAATCGGGAACTTTTGCATAGTTTGTTTGACGATATTCATTATATTCAGCAACAAGAGCACGAATAGATTTTTTTGCTTTCCAAAGTTCTTTATCAGATAGATTGTTCCAGTTTGCAATCTGACCGTTAAAATAATTGATCTTTTCCAGGATAGCAGGAAGGTCTGCTTTATCTACACCCAAGAAAACCATGATTTCATCATAAGTTTTCTGATAATCTTTGTTTACTGTTGCCAGAGTGCCATTTAATTCTTCCATTTTACCGGAATAAGTTTCCTGGTTTGCAATGGCATCGGCTTTTCTTTGCTGAAGTTCAGCCAGGTCATTTTCCAGGTTTTCCCAGTAAGCCAGACGTTCTTTCTTCTTCAGTTTTTTGTAATCTTCTTCCGAAAGATATTCAACTCTTGCACTTAAAATAGCAGGAAGTACTAATAGAACTATAAGAGATAATACGATATATTTTTTCATGTCTTCCTCCTATTTTCCAGCTTCTAGTTCATTTTGATATTTGATCAGGCTTTCATACTCTGCTTCTTTAGCAGAAAGTTCTGCTTCCAGAGCATTCATTTCATTTTGAAGGTCATTGGCCTTCTTTTCTTCTGCAAGTGTTTCATTTTCAGCTGTGTCCAATTGATCTTTAGTTACGGGTGGTGGGGGGGGTGCACAAGCAGAAAGTAAGATGGATGATAAAATAACAAGAACAAACAACATCCTTAAAATTCTTTTCATAAAAACTCCTTATAGATTTATTTATAATAAAAAACAAAAACTTATTTTAAGTTTGAATAAAATTTGTCAAGCTTAATGAAGAACAATGTTTTGTTAGTATAGAATTTATAAAAAGATTATTGAAATTTAAATTTATTTTATTGACACTTTTTTGATGAAATTCTAACAGATATTTGATCTTATAATAAGGGACAAAGGAGGAATTATGTCAAAAAAATCTAAAGATGCGCGTAAACACGAAACAAAGAAAAAATCAAAACTATCCTTAAAAGAAAAGAGAAAAATTAAGCATGAAAAAAAGGAAAAGAAGAGTTTATAGGGAGAACATATGAAGCATAAAGAAAGATATATAATAAAGTCATCGAAACAAAAGATTCTGGGAAGAACGAACGACATAAAAGAGGCTTTAAAAATTCAAGATGAAAATAAACATGAAGGTGCATTTATAGATGACAGAAAGAGTCCTGATAAGCACAGAAATAGCTTTATTAAAAAATGAGAATACTAAAATAATTAGTAATTTTTAAAAAAAACTTAGGAGGAATAAATGAAAAATCAAGTGCTTTTACTAGTTTTTGTTTTATTGGTTTCGAATATTTTTGCGGTTACTGCGCAAAAAACAGAAACAAGACCGGAGGAAGGTTCTCAGGTTATTTTTCAGGAGATTGGACTACAAGAAAATTTAACTGAACAAACCACAATCCTTTCGCTTGATGATCGGCTTGAATTACTCTGGCAGACCTCTGATCCTGCAGCGATCTCAGGAAAATTAGCAGTTTCACAAACTACAGGGCAATCATTTGTAGGATGGTATCTGAATAGTGAAAGAGCATCACTTTATCAGGATAATCCAACACCTGTATGGGAGTATGCTGTTAATAATGCGGATTTTGATTATCCGGTAATTATGACGGAAGATGGAAGCATACTTGCACTTGCAGATGGAAGTTCTCTAAAAGTATTTAATCCTTCTTCTTCTACTCCAATCTGGGAATTCACTGCTGGTGGTGCTATTAGAGGAATTGCTTTTAATACTGATGGGACACTTATATTTCTTGGAGTTTATGACAGCGGACAAGACAGAGCTTTGGTGGAATCTTACAATATTGGAAATCCAACACCTAATTGGAGTACTCCTTTTAATGGGGGAGTTGGGAATCTGGTTATCAGTGGAGATGGCTCAACACTTGTTTTAACGCAATATGGTGGAATTAGCGCAATGTGGGTTATAAATGCCAACGACGGCAGCATTATTTTTGAAGGTCCAGAATACAACCAGAATCCACCGGCAATGTCTTATGATGCTACTTATCTTATGAATGGTGATTATGCAGGTTACGTTACTTTGTATAAATATAACCCCGACCTGGAAACTTACGAAGAAGAATGGAACTACCATGTGAATGGTGGAGGTAGTTCCGAGTGGATTGGAGGAATGGCTATTTCAGCTGATGGGAGTACAATAGCATGCGGAACACTAACATTTATCACCGGTGGCTATAATGGTCAGATCTATCTTTTTAATAATTATTCCCCTAACCCGATCTGGGTTTATGATAACGTAGGTGATTATGCTATCGATATCGATATGAATGATGACGGCTCGCTTATTGCAGCTGCATGCTGGGGTCCTATTGACAATAGTACACCGGATTTCTTTCTGTTCAGGAGACAAAGCAATATCCCTGTTTTCGATATTAATACACCAGGTTCACTTGTATCTGTCGATATGGCTTCCGACGGTTCATTCTGTACAACTGGTGGGAAAGCCGTTCATATGAGGATAATGGGAAGTGGTGGCAATTTATATTCTGTAGATTGTGATCTTGGTGGAGGTTTTATAACAGGTACAGTTAATTTGGACGGATCGGATGATAATTCCGGCGTGAAAGTAGAAATCTCTGCACTGAACGGTTATTTTGATTATACAGATTATGATGGAAATTATAATCTCGATAACGTTCCTGAGGGAACTCATA
Source organism: Candidatus Cloacimonadota bacterium (assembly GCA_030621085.1). Classification (GTDB taxonomy): domain Bacteria; phylum Cloacimonadota; class Cloacimonadia; order Cloacimonadales; family TCS61; genus JACNIV01. Next base: position 13,348 of record JAUXIJ010000002.1, read on the forward strand.
ATGTGGAATTTTCAAAGATCGGTTATGTTCCAGGTAATACACCGAATGTAGTGGTAGTGGAAGGACAAACAAATAATATAGGAGAGATAACTCTTTATTCGATTGGTTCACCTCCCGAAAACTTCACAGCCAGCCAGGCTACCGGAATCACGGTCGAACTGAATTGGGATGTACCTGCATCCGGTGATCCTCTGGGTTATAATATCTACAGGAAAGTGTATGAGCAAGAGCCATATCCCGAAACTCCGCTTGCTGCCGTAGGTCCGGAAGAACTTTCTTATACCGATGATCAGGCGCTGCCTTTGGTAAATTACTATTATGTAGTTACTACAGAGCTAACCGGTGGTTTGCAGAGTCCTTATTCCAATGAAGTGGAAGGATGGATAAGTACGGGATTTGTGGTTGATGAGATCAGTGTTTATATGGGTACTACTCCTGTTATTGATGGAGAGATATCAGCAGGAGAATGGGATGATGCTTTTATGATGGATACATCTGATTTCTGGGGAACACACGATAACACTATCCAGCCCATTGGAAGTGTGATCGGCTATTTCAAGATGAATGCAGATATGACCGAACTTTATGTAGCATACATGAATTACAACGATACTGTGCTGGAAGATCACGACGAAGTTGCACTTTACATCGATGATAATAATGATGGTGTATATCCACCGATTGGAGAAGATTCAGAAGGAAATTACTGGGCTGCTTATTATGCTTCCGGCAGTGTTATCAAATTTCGTCCGATTTATAATACAGGAGGAGTAGGAACTACAATATACCTTACCGATCCTCAGATTGCTGTTTCTTTGGATACAGGATACATGGTTTATGAATTTATGGTTCCTATTGGAACTGAAACATGGAAGATTAATCCAAGTGCTGAGAATCAGTCGAGTCTGGCTATTTTTGTACTGGACGATAATGCACCAGATCCACATGGGTTCGATGGCTGGTGGCCGTTGGATAATATAAATCTATTTAATCCGACAGATTACGATATAATGATTTTTGGTGCAGTACCTCAAGCTCCTCCTGCCCCGGATAATATTTCTCTGGTAGATAATGAAGACGGAACAGTCACCATTTCCTGGGATATGCCTGCTATAAATGATTTTGACCATTTCAATATTTATCTTGCAATTGATGGCGGGAATTATGAGATAATAGATGAAACTGTTGGAACGTGTTACAATTACACAGTTCAAAATTATCCTGCTTTGCATAATTTCTATGTTACCACTGTTAATCAAACAGGAATGGAATCCGATCCTTCTGACATCGTCGAGTTCTTATCCGTTCATTCAGATGAGCTTCCTCTTCCTATAGTTACACAACTTTCCGGTAATTACCCCAATCCCTTCAATCCAACCACAACTATTTCTTTTTCTGTTGCACAAACGCTCTCGTTTGTGATTCTTGACATTTACAATATAAAAGGACAATTAGTTAAAACACTTATTGATGAGAAACTACCGGCAGGAAATCATCAAGTTACTTGGAACGGAAAGGACGATAATGGTAAGCATGTGGCTTCAGGAATTTATTTCTATAAAATGAAGAGCGGCAACTACAACGAAACAAAGAAGATGCTGTTGCTGAAGTAGTTCTTGACCCCCCTCTTTAATTCTCCCCGTAAATAGGGGAGATAGTGGGGGTTAAAGGCAGAAGATTATCAGAAAGTTAGGAAGATGATCCTATTGAAGTAATTACCCCCCCTCAAAGGAGGTTATCATGAAAAAAGTGATTATGCTTTTTTCTATTGTAATTCTTTTCACACTTTACCTATCGGCAGATACTCAAATATCGGCAGGGAATGTAAGTGGAATCTGGGAATTTATCGGATCACCTTTTTACATCAATGGGGAAATAACGATTCCAAATAACGCAACATTGAACATCGAATCCGGTGTTGAAGTTATTTTTACCGGATTTTATAAATTTAATGTTCAGGGACAATTACTCGCAATCGGAAGTGAAGAAAACCTTATTCATTTCACAATTAATGATACTACTGGTTTTTCTAATACAAATTCTTCTGCTGGTGGTTGGCACGCAATCAGGTTTGAAAATACTCCAGTTGTTAATGATTCTTCAAAGATCATTTATTGTAAATTGGAATATGGGAAAGCATATGGGGGTGGAGAAAATTCTGGTGGAGCGATATTTATTAAAAATTATTCAAAAGTTCTCATTTCAAATTCAATAATTAAGAACAACAGAGCTTTATTTATAAACTGCACAGGTGGAAAAGGTGCTGGAATATATTGCGAGAATTCCCATATCAGGATAGTAAATAATACATTCCGAGACAATTATGTGTATTTTGGTGACGGAGGTGGAATATACTGTGACTATTCAAACCCTGTGATTACTGGAAATACAATAGAAAATAATACAGCATTTCTCACTGCATCAGCTGGTGGTGGCATATTTTGTACACATTCTAATCCAATAATAACAAATAATATTATTAACATGAATTTAGCATCAGGAACAGCAGCAAACGGGGCTGGTATTTACTGTCAATATAACTCAGAATTTATAGTAATAAATGATAATACAATATCCAATAATAACTTAAATGGAAACTCTGGTTATGGTGGAGGAATCGGAATGGATCATTGTGAAAATGTTACTATATATGAAAACATTTTGACAGGTAATAAGGGTGGAATTCATATCACATATTCTAATAATGTTGGAATAACACAAAATAACATAAATGATAATATTTCCTTTCCGGCTATTAATGTTCATGGTGATTCTATTTATATTTCCGATAATGAAATCTCCAATAATACGGGCATAGGGATTAGTGTTGATGGCTCAGAGGCATTCATTGAAAATAATTTAATCTTTGGAAATTCTTCAACTCAAAAAGGAGCTGGAATTAATGTATCAGGTTCAAATATTATTATTCAGAATAACGAAATTATTGATAATCATTCTTATGATAAAGGCGGTGGATTGTATTTAGGTGGAGCTAATCCAGTAATAATCAGAAATAACATTATCCGATGTAACAGTGCACTAAATAGAGGTGGTGCAATATATACTTATTCAGGCAATTTCACTATTGAGAATAACCTGATAGATGATAATACATGCCAAAATGATGGTGGTGCAATTTACCTTTGTCATGCTTCGGGAGAAATTAATATAATTAAAAACATATTTACAGATAATCATTCCATAACTAGTGAAGGTGGAGCTATTTATAGTTTCGGGGGTGATTGTGATCCGAATATTATCAATAATACATTTGTGGGAAATAGTGCAGATAATTCCGGTGGTGCAATTTATAGCAATTTTTCAACTTGCTATATAGAAAATTCCATTTTATGGAATAACCGACCGAACGAAATTTTCGGAGGTGTTTACGTTACTTATTCTGATATTGAAGGGGGATTTAATGGCTTAGGAAATATAAACGCAGACCCTCTGTTTGAAGATATGGGAAATGGGAATTTTAATTTAACTGAAAATTCACCTTGCATAGATACCGGGAATCCAAATTCACCGCCAGATCCTGATGGAACAATCGTCGACATGGGAGCTTTATACTTTCCACATATTGCGATCTATGCAGATTTCACGGTGAATACTTTTCTGGGACCTCCTCCTTTAACGGTACATTTCACAGACCTTTCACATTCTCCCAATACTAATATTGTAGCCTGGCTTTGGGATTTCGATAATAATGGTACTATTGATTCCTGGGAGCAAAATCCTATATATATTTATGAAGAAGAAGGAGTTTATAGTGTTTCTTTAACAGTTATCGGAGAGGAGGGTGATATCGACACGGAGCTTAAAGAAGATTATATTACAGTTCATATCCCAACAATAATCAATGTCCCGGCAGACCAACCAACAATACAGGAAGGGATTAACGTAGCAGTTGATGGTGATACCGTTCTTGTTCAGCCAGATACTTATTATGAGAATATCAACTACAATGGAAAGAACATTACAGTTGCTTCTTTATTCCTAACCACTCAAGATACAACCTACATTTCCCAGACAATTATTGATGGTGATAGTATTGATAGTGTTGTGACATTTGAAAGTGGAGAAGATTCAACAGCAATATTGATAGGATTCACAATTACAAATGGTTATAGTGAAGATGGGGGTGGAATTTACTGCCATAATTCCAACCCAACTATTGAATACTGTACTTTTAATGCAAACTCCTCTTATTATGGTGGTGGAATTTACTGTTGTGTAGCCAGTCCAACAATCGTTAACTGCATATTTAATGGGAATTCGGCTGGAGAAAATGGTGGCGGAATATGCTGCTTTTATGAATCGGTTTCACTTATTGAAAACTGTACTTTTAGTGGAAATTCAGCAATGTTCGGTGGCGGAATTAAATGTTGGAATAATTCCAGTCCAATGATCAAGAACTGCATATTAAGTGATAATTGGGCTGATGAATATGGTGGAGGAATCGACTGCGCTTATTGGTGCAATCCTACAATAGAGTATTGTACCATTAGTGGTAATTCATCTGAATTCGGAGCTGGTATTAGTAGTACTCATGAAAGCAATCCGGAAATCACAAACTGCACTATTAGCGAGAATTCTGCTAATGAAAATGGTGGTGGGATTTGGTGCTGGGACAATTCTAATCCGATTTTAGTTAATTGTATTATATGGAATGATACTCCGGAAGAGATTTATTTTGGTGTTGATAATTATCCAAACTCAATCACAATATCCTATTCAGATATTCAAGGTGGAGAAACTGGAATTGTAACAAACAATAACGGTATAGTTAACTGGTTGGAAGGTAATATAGATGCTGATCCTTTATTTGTTGATCCTGGTAATGGAGATTACCATTTAACTGAAAATTCACCATGTATAGATGCGGGAGACCCTACATCACCATTAGACCCGGATGGAACAATCGCAGATATGGGAGCGTTTTATTATCATCAAGGAAATGATGTAGATGATAATGAAATTCAAGTAGTAGAATTTAATCTATCTAATTATCCCAATCCATTCAACCCAACCACAACGATTAACTATCAGCTTCCAGCAGTCAGCAAAGTTCAGCTTTCCATCTACAACATCAAAGGCCAATTAGTAAAAGAACTTGTTAATAAAGTTCTGTCATCAGGAGAGCATTCTGCTATCTGGAATGGCAGGGATTCCAATGATAAGCGAGTCGGTTCAGGAATATATTTCTACAAATTGAAAGCAGGTGATTACCAGAAAGTTAAGAAGATGGTGTTGGTGAAATGAAAAAGCAGCTGCTAACAATCTTATCTGGGGTGTCCCGTAGTATACACAAAACATTAGCAGCAGCTTTATAAAAGTAAAAATTTGGAGGGAAAATGAAAAAGATACTTATTTATATTTTTGTAATATTCGGAATTACTTATTCGTTCTCACCATTATTTTGCATTTATCACAAAATAGGAGATTATAATACCGGTAGTCGGATTAGTGCTCTAACCATAAAAGATGAAATTCTCTATGCCACACAATATCCTGACTTTATTAAAATTTTAGACGTTACAAATCCCGAACAACCGCTATTAATAGGAAGTTACCAAATTCCAGATGCAGTTATTGGCTATATTACTATCTCTGACACTTTAGCTTTTGTTAATACTTTTTCGAGTGGTATTCAAATACTCAATATATCCAATCCTGCTAACCCGCAATTTGTCGGAAGTTATGATTATTATTGTACGAATGATATAATTATTTCAGATAATTACGCTTACATTGCCGGTAACGATTGGTTTTACATTTTAGATATTTCGGATTTGCTAAATCCAATTTGCGTTGGTCAAATTTATGGTGAACTTTGTGATATGGTGTTATTTGAGAATATGATATACGGAGTTCATGCCAGCAGTCCGAACAATTTAAGGATAATTGACGTTAGCGATCCTACAAATCCCGTATTATTAAGTAATTTTAATTTACCCATATATTCATCAGCCGGTATTGCTTTTAAAGATTTTACAGCCTTTATAGCATATAGTGGTAAGGTTTGGAGTATAGATGTCGAAAATCCGGTAAATCCAGTTATGATGGACACACTAAATATTTCTAATCATACGAGTAAAATCATTATTGAAGAAAACAAAGCAATAGTTAATAATTCAACTTCCGGTTTTGTTGTGATTGATATTACCGATCCTTCCGATATGTCTATTATCAGTTTTTATGATACTCCGGGAGGTGCAGGACAAATAGATACAATTGAAGATATCGTTTTCGTAGCTGATTGCTACTCAGGTGTTCAGATTATAGATATCAATGATCCATCGATTCAAAATTTATACAGTAGATTTTATACTGGTCACAAAGCTGCGGGTTTTGATTTCAAGGATGATAATTTATATATTAGTGATGATATGACAGGTCTGGAAATTATCTCTGTTTCTGAGCCTTACAATCCTCAGTTAATTGTGAGTGTTCCAATTAATAGTATTGGAATTTCAACATCCGTTGACATATTGGATAATATTGCTTATTGCTGTGCTGGTTATCCTGTTTGTTCAGTAAATTTTGTTGATATTAGTGATCCCGTTAATTCATTTTGGATAGGAGAGATTTTAATTTCTGGACTTTTTGGCACTTCCGGATGTACAAATAATTCCAACGCATTTGTGGGTTCAGATTTTGGAAATTTACTAATTTTCGAAAATACTGCTCTGATCAGCGAATATATTGCATTAAGTTGTGTATTTCATCTGAATGCTAATGAGACATCTTTATTTTTGGCTGAAGGTGAAAATGGAATTGAAATTGTCGATATTTGTGATATTTCCAATCCGGCTTTTGCTGGAATTTATAATACAAACGGTAATGCTCATAACGTCGCAATTCAAAACAATCTTATCTTTATTTCTGATGGAGAAGAAGGCATTCAGATAGTTGATGTAGCCGACCTGCAAAATCCCATTTTTCTTTCCTCTATAAAACCACATGATAATTCCAATATTCATACTGAAGCTGTAATTATTGATAATTTCCTGATTTTTTTTGATCGTGAATGGAATGAATTGTTTGTATATGATATTGAAAATCCGCTCAATCCGGTTTTTGAAAACTCTTTCCAGTGGAATTCAACAATGAATGAGATCATTATTAGAGATAATGTTTTATTCAGTTGTGACTCATATTATGGTGTTTCAATAATTGACTTTGCTGGTTTTCTGTCTTCTGAAGAAAATTTAATTAACACGGCAAATTATTCTCTTTCAAATTACCCCAACCCATTCAATCCTGAAACAACGATATCTTTCTACCTTCAAAATAATAGAAATGTGAAATTATCCATCTACAACACCAAAGGGCAAAAAGTAAAAACTCTTGTTAATGAAATACTCCCAGCTGGTGATCATTCAATTATCTGGCATGGCAGAGACTCTAATGGTAAACGTGTCAGTTCAGGAATCTATTTCTATAAACTGAAAGCTGGTAATTTTCAGAAAGTTAGGAAGATGATACTTATTAAATAAATCTGGAGATTATTATGAAGTTCCCATTTTCTATTTTCTTTTTCATTGTTTTTGTTTCCTTTCTATCAGCAACTATTATAAATATCCAAGCAGACCAACCAACAATACAAGCTGGAATAAATATTTCAGTTGATGAAGATACGGTTTTGGTTCAACTAGGTACATATTTTGAAAATATTAATTATAATGGCAAAAACATAACTGTAGCTTCATTATTTCTTACGACTCAAAATACAACATATATTTCGCAGACAATTATAGATGGGGACAGCAACTATAGTGTTATATTCTTTACTAATGGTGAGGATTCTACTGCAGTTTTAGTTGGCTTTACAATTACAAATGGTCAAGCAATGTATGGCGGTGGGATTAGCTGCTGGAATTCCTGCCCGGGTTTACAGAATGTATACATAATGGATAATTCAGGCTTTTTAGGTGGTGGAATCTGGTGTTATGATGATTCCTATCCAAATTTAGTGAATGTAACAATAATAGGAAATTCTGCTTATTACTCCGGTGGTGGTTTTTTTTGCCAGAATTCCTCAATAAGTTTAGAAAATGTTACAATATCAAATAATTCTGCGGATTTGGATGGAGGTGGAATCGTCTGTTTTTTCAATTCTAATGCGAGTTTGGTGAATGTAACAATATCAGGTAATTATGCTTCTTCTAGTGGTGGGATATCCTGCAGTTATAATTCCAGTCTGAGTTTAGAGAATGTAACAATATCAGATAATTCTGCTGAAAGTGGTGGTGGGATCTGGTGTAGAAATAATTCAGATCCTGACTTGGTAAATTGTATTCTCTGGAATAATTCACCGGAAGAGATTTATTTTTGTGAAGATGAAAATCCTAATACAATAACAATATCCTATTCAGATATTGAAGGTGGAGAAGCTGGAATTGTAACCAATAATAATGGAACTGTTTACTGGCTGGAGGGTAATATAGACGAAGATCCGTTATTTGTCGGAACTGGAGGATATCCTTATTCGCTTCTGGAAGATTCTCCCTGTATAGATGCCGGTAATCCTGACCCAATTTATTATGACCCTGAAGATCCAAATAATACTGGTTATGCTTTATATCCTGCAATGGGAACTATTATAAATGATATGGGTGCTTATGGTGGACCTAATGTAATCGGTTGGCCAGTTGTGGAATTAGATGACAATGTAATTATTCAAACTCCTGAAGTCCTTTTACATCAAAACTACCCCAATCCCTTCAATCCAACCACAACTATTTCTTTTTCTGTTGCACAAACGCTCTCGTTTGTGATTCTTGACATTTACAATATAAAAGGACAATTAGTTAAAATACTTATTGATGAGAAACTACCGGCAGGAAATCATCAAGTTACTTGGAACGGAAAGGACGATAATGGTAAGCATGTGGCTTCAGGAATCTATTTCTACAAAATGAAAACCGTTAATTTCGAAAAAACAAAGAAGATGCTGTTGCTGAAGTAGTTTCAGGTATAAAAGAATAGACATTTTTCTTATTAAGGTCAGATTGACCATGTGCCCGAAAAAATACGGGCTTTAAATAGGTCATTTGACCTGAATTTTATATAAAATTTCAGGAGGATGTAAATGCAGGAGAAGAAACCTAAAAACAAATTAGGATTAAAATTACTTATTATCGGAGTGTTAATTCTGGTGCTTCTTATTCCCGGTGCAATGATAATGTCTCTGATTCGTGAAAGGCAAGTAAGGAGAGATGAAGCGGTTTTTGAGGTTAGCGAAAAATGGGGACAGGAGCAGACTGTTTCCGGCCCTGTAATATCAATTCCTTTTAAAACACGCTTTAAAGATGAAAAAGGTAATTGGACTGTTTATACTCATTATGCTCATTTTTTACCAGATAATTTGTCAATTGAAGCTGTGGTAAATCCGGAAATCCGCTATAGAGGGATTTATGAAGTTGTTTTGTATAATACCTCTTTAAAATTAAAAGGGAACTTCTCATCGATAAATATGAAAAAATTCAGCATTCCTGCTAAAGACATTCTCTGGGAAGAATCTTTTCTATCTGTGGGAATCACTCACATGAAGGGTATAAAGGAATCGATCATAGTTAAATTGAATAATTCAGAACATAAAGTGAATCCCGGGATCGAATCAAATGATATCCTAACTACTGGATTCAGTACAAGAATAAATGTAAAACCTGATAATGAGAATTTGAAGTTCTCATTAGAAATTGACCTTAACGGTAGTGGGGGACTGCATTTTGCACCTTTAGGAAATGAAACTAATGTGAATATTGTATCAAATTGGACAAATCCAAGTTTTATAGGTGAATTCCTGCCGGAAAACCGCGAGGTCACTGATGAAGGCTTCTCTGCAAATTGGAAAGTTTTGCAATTAAACAGGAATTATCCTCAATCATGGATCGGGAATAAATATTACATCGAATCATCCACTTTTGGTGTTGAACTGCTTCTGCCTGTTGATGAATATCAAAAAAATATGAGAACTGTAAAATATGCGATTATGTTCATTTTATTAACTTTTCTTGCATTCTTTATGATGGAAACTTTGAATAAAAAGAAGATCCATCCTTTCCAGTATCTTCTGGTGGGAACAACTCTGATCATTTTCTATACATTACTACTTTCAATTTCTGAACATCTTTCTTTTAAATATGCATATCTTATTGCCTCTGTTTCCACGATTGCATTAATAACCGCATATACGAAGAGCGTGCTGAAGGATAAAAAATTAACTTCGATCATTGCGTTGATCTTAATTATTCTTTATGGTTTTCTTTATGTGCTCTTACAGCTTCAGGATTATGCTTTACTTCTGGGAAGTATTGGCTTATTCATTATCCTGGCAGTTGTGATGTACATCAGCCGTAAAATTGACTGGTATTCAGGCTCAGAATAATCTTCAAGTTTTTATCAAACCCAAGTAAGGTTCATTAAAAGAATATGAAAGTTATTTTAAGTAGAAAAGGATTTGATAGTTCATTTGGAAAAGGAGCTAGTCCCATACTTCCAGATGGAAGATTATTATCTATTCCCATTCCGGAAATTGAGAAAAACTTTGGTATGGAATATGTTAAACTCAAATTTACAGGAAATAAGACTTATCTTGATTTAATGAAAGAATTGAACCTGAAAATTCCTCAAAGCAAAAAATGTCATTTAGACCCGGATTTAGTTAAAAACGTAAAGAAAAGAAAACCAGGTTGGAAAGCTGTTTTCGGTCAATCCGGAAGTGCAGAATCACATTTAAGAAATCAGAATGTACAAAAGGGAGATATCTTCTTGTTTTTCGGAAGCTTTAAACGGACATATTTTAGAGATAAAAAAATTAGTTTTGAAAAAGATTATGAACGTCATATTATTTTCGGTTATTTACAAATTGCCAAAATAGTTCAATTTGATAACATTGAAGCGGAGGATATCAAAAAGCGTTTTCCAGAATTAAATTGGGCTTTTGATCATCCTCATTTAAGGAATAAAAGTTCGATCAATTCATTATATATAGCAGAAAAATCAGGGGTTTATAAATATAATGAGAAATTAGTTCTTACAAAAAAAGGTTATTCAAAAAGTATTTGGGAATTACCATGCTGTTTTCATCCGAAATATGAAACAAAAATGAGCAGACATAATAAAGAAAGATTTAGGCTTAATGGACTGAAATTAACTTTGGAAACGGTTGGATTGGGACAGGATTTTGTAGTAAGTGGAAAAGAAGATATAGAAAAATGGTGTATGGATTTAATCGAAAATTGTGAAACTTGGGCATAATAAATTAATGAATAAATTCAAAATAAGATTAATTATTCTTTTATCTATTTTAGTAATCACGCCACTGGGATTTTTCAGTAAACTATATTCAGGTCCAGGTGCAAAGTGGTTCAATGATTCATTCGGTGGATTGCTTTATGAAATATTCTGGTGTCTGGTAATTTTCTTAATTGTTCCGAAATTGAAACCTGTTAACATTGCTGTGGGAGTATTTATAGTAACCTGTCTGCTGGAGTGTTTACAATTGTGGCATCCACCCTTCCTGCAAGCAATAAGAAGTGATTTTATTGGAAGTGTAATTATCGGAACATCATTTGTCTGGAGTGATTTTATCTATTATATACTGGGTTCTACAATTGGCTGGTTGTGGATGGAAAGGATAAGGAAGATTAAAGTAACTCAAAGCTGCTGCTTTGAGAAGGAAAAATGAAGAATGAAAAATGAAGAATGAAGACGAAAGATCAAAGATCAAAGAACAAAGAGAAAAGAAGGGAAAAAACCACAGAGCGTACGAAGAGCACTGAGTTAAAAAATTAATATTCATCAGTGTATGTCTGTGCAAGTCTGTGGCAGATATTTCATAGTGTCTTGATGGTAAAAAAATGAAAAAATATCTTATTATTACAGTATTCATTTTAAATATTATAAGTAATTCTTTTGCCCAGCAGAATGCTCCTTTTGAGTGGGAATTTGATGATGACTACAAAAAGACCAGGATATTTATTCATGCATTTGTGAACTATGATTTCAGTCCTTCCTGGCAGATTGAATGGGAGAAGAATCTTTTAAAAAAGAATGGATTGAAAATTGACTTTGGCAGTACAACCGTAAAGGATCTATACAACGAGATTGAATTAGTGATGAATGTGGATATCGGAAAAGACTGGTGGTTTCGCTCTACATACTACAGAAATCAAAGTCAGTACAAAGATGAAAATGAAGAACATAATTATATAGGTTTTGAAAGAAGGATTTATAGTAATTTATCGATACATTCTTTGTGCAATGCATACTATAATAAAGAAGAGATGGATATTGACCTGGGATTTTCAATTATGGATTCCACATCAGAAAAATATTGCAGGATCGCTTTGAGTTATGATGATTTTCTTTATGATGAAAAAAATCAAAAAGGTGGAAAAGTAACTGAAGAACCTCTGGGAGCCAATTGGGCTATCCGTTACGGTTGGAATAAACTCTGGTTTTTTACTCAAGGGAAATATACAAACTGTTCCGAAATAGAATATAATAACTCTGAACTTTCCCCGGAGATATGTTTACTCCAGCATCAGATCAATAATGTGGTAGCAAAAATGTATTACTTTTTTAATAGAAATTGTTTTTCCGAACTAAGGATCAAACATTACCATTTCTTTAAAAAGGAGCTTTATTATCAAACAGAGTTCAGTTATTCATATTTAAATGAAATATACGACATTGTCTGTAAATATCAACATCAACTCAATTCTAAAATTTCAATAAGACCGGTGCTGCATTATATAATTCAGAATGCAGTTGCAAACGGCTATAAAACTTATAATTTTAAAAGAAGAGAGGTCATTCCTTCTATAATAATGGAATATTCATTATCCAACAATTCGTGGGAATTTGGGTTTTTGCGGTCAAGGTACCAGTTAGATTATGATGATATTAATAATGTTGATGATTATGAGAAATTAAATTCTGAAATAAAATTTATGATCAGGTGGACTTATATTTTTAGTAAAAATGCCAGACTTCAATTTTCACTCAGTCACGTTCCGGAAATAGAAGGTTTTGGTGGCGGCAATTTGCATTATATGATGTCTTTTTAAACCGTTATATTTTAATTATCTGATCCCTAACTCTTAATCTCTATTTTCCTTCCACATTTATTGCAATAGAAGAAATCTTTATCAAAAGCAGGGGAGAGCTGTTTAGCGCTTCCACATGGACAGGTGAAAGTTTCCCAACCCTTTCCTGTTCGATGATAGACAAATTTCTGTTTATGAGACGGTGTTGTTTCCTTTTTAGTGTGTTGTTTTCCCAATCCTTGAGTAACACCAGCCAGAACAGCAAGTTCAGCTATCGGTACTTGATTGATCCTGCCACAACGCGGACAGGGGAATTTATCTTTTTTAAATCCCGGTGGAAGTTTCATTTTCAATCCACAAAGACAGGAGATGAAAACATACTTATTAACTGCACGCATCAGATCACCCAGATCACGAACACCCTTCTTGGTACTTGCTGGTTCAGGTTTCGAAATAGTTTGCAGTTTAATATTTTCTTTATCGTGAATAGCTGATGATGGGATTATATTAGATCTTTTTCCTCTGCCGGCAATTTTTGTAAAAGCATTCTGATAATTTATGTAGTTCGCACCACCGGCTATAGTCCTTAGAATCTTAATTCTCTCGTCGATAGGCGGATGAGTACTGCTCAGATTAGAAAGTTTTCTTCCTTTAGGTTTTAGTGGATTGATAATATAAAGAGCGGCTGTGGCTTTATTGGCTGAAGTCAGATTTATATCTGTACTGGATATTTTTTCCAGAGCAGAAGCAAGACCTTCCGGGTAGCGTGTTAAACGCACAGCAGTGGCATCTGCCAGGTATTCGCGTTTGCGTGAAATTGCCAGATATAACAATCGTGCCATAAGAGGTGCCAGGATAGCCATTAATATGGCAACTATCATCATGATCATCTGAATCTGTCCGCCGCCCTTGCTGCGAGAGCTATAACGCCTTCCTCTACCACCTGTGAACCACATACTTCTAAGAAAAACATGTGAAAGAAACACGATGCTTCCCAGCAATACACCAGAGAAAGTCATAAAGAGAATATCTCTGTTTAGAACGTGGGACATTTCATGGGCAATAACACCCTGCAATTCATCACGATTCAATTGACTCAACAGACCAGCAGTTACCACAATGGATGCATTCTGTGGATTCCTGCCAGTAGCAAAAGCATTGGGAGCAGGATCGGGAATGATGTAAACTTTGGGCATAGCCGGCAGATTGGCAGCTATCTTCATCTCTTCTACTACATTGAAAAGCTGTGGATGAACATTTGGAGAGACTCTCTTTGCTTTACTTAAAGCCAGGATGATGGAATCCCCGCTGAAGTAACTGATAACAGACATCAATATCCAGATGAACAGAGCTAACCCAAGTCCGAAGAAGGTGCCTTCCTCGCCGCCATAAGCACCACCGATGAAGTAACCAAGCACCATCAGGCAAATTCCCATAACAAAGAAAAGAATGAGAGATTTTTGCTTATTTGCCCTGATCAATTCCCACATGATAGCTTCTTTCTAAGATGAAAAATCTACTTTTGGAACAGCCCGTTCAGTTTTATCTTCCAGTTCGAAGAAGTCTTCTTGTTTAAAGTTGAATATACCGGCAACGATGTTGGAAGGGAACATCTGAATTTTGTTATTGAAGAATAGAACCTGGTCGTTGTAACTCTGACGCGAAAAAGCGATCTTGTTTTCTGTGGAAGTTAATTCTTCCTGCAAAGCCAGGAAATTCTGGTTAGCCTTAAGATCGGGGTAATTTTCTACAACGACGAAGAATTTACTCATTGCACCGCTGAGAGCACTTTCTGCTTTAGATTTTTCCCCCACGGAACCTGCACCCATGGCTTTGCTTCGTGCTTCTGTTATTCCTTTCAGGGTATCCTGCTCGTGTTTCATATAACCCTTTGCAGTTTCTATCAGATTGGGAATGAGATCGTGCCTTCTCTTTAACTGAACATCAATTTGCGACCAGGCATTTTTCACCTGATTTCTCAAACGTATAAGACTATTATAGAACCCGATGAATATAAACACCAGTAGACCTATTGCTATAATTACAAATAACATAACCAACTAACCTCCTATTTTTTTAATCTTTTTCCAAACATATCTTTAAGCAAAATGTAAACTTTATCATTTTTTCCGATCGTTCCCATTCTTAAAACTTCTTCCAATTCACCTGCATCAAACCAGATTCCATCACCGTTCTTACATTTATCTATGCGTACTTTTTCTTCGTTTCCAACCAGGATCTTCTCCATTTTGTGGGAACAGATCGGGCATTTTAACTTGCGTTCAGAAGTAATTGTATCCACTATAAAAGAGTTCAGGAATTCTTTTGTTTCCTCAATATTACCCAGCAGCAGTTCCAACTCTCCTGAATCCAGCCAGATCCCTTTGCAGTTAAGACAGTAATCTATCTCTACACCTTTCAACTCCAGGACAATCATAGCTTCATTACGGCATACAGGACAATTCATCTACTCTCCTAAAATTTACGGTTTTCAAACAATTTGATGTTAATGCAGGTGTCAAATAATTCTTTTATTCTGAATAATAATAATAAGATTTTTCAGATAGAGACTGGCAAGCATTAGCCTTCATTTCTTTTGTACCGACAAAATAAACCCGTCTGAGCCGGACAAGCTCTGCAAAGAATCCTCCTCCGCTAAAGCTACGGCGGACAAGAAACTCCCGGCGAATATAAATTACTAAAATTGGTAAACACAGCTAAAAAATTTTAACTCGTTATTTTCTTATTCTGGTTACCAAGCCCCACAGCCTGAGTGAAAATGATTTTTTTAGTTATAACAACCCCCATCCCTAACCCTTCCCCCTATCGAAGGGGAAGGGAACTGCCTGTGGCAAAAGGAGATAGGTTCTTCCCCTAAATAGGGGGAGTTAGAGGGGGTTGAGAAAATATCGAGAGAAAAACAACTCAAACAGAAAATTTTTCTTAACGCTTGCTTATTATCAATTTCTTAACGTAATTTATATTATGCTGGATTTAAAAAAGAATATGAAATCATTGAACTCCCTTCTCCTCAATTGGAGAAGGGTAGGGGATGAGGTGGAACAGATACTTTTCCGTTCCAACACAGGAGCATTGGAACGAGAGATAATTTTTTATTTTGCTTTAACATTAACAATAAATGGTTGTAAAAGTTCAATCTGTTTTTCAATCGGAAGTTCTGATAAGGAATTTTTTCTATTTGAAATTTCTTTTTCATTTGGTAACAAAGATATTAGATTTAGCAAGTAATCACTTTTAATTGCAAAATTAACATTTTGGGGGATAATATCAGCATATTCATAAAAGAATTTTGCATTCAATGAAGAAAACACTATACCTATAAATTCACCATTGGAATTAAAGAGTGGACCTCCACTATTGCCTGGCTGTATTGGATTACTGATTTGATAAACACGAGGATCATCTTGAATGCCAAATAATGAATTTATTTTTCCAGATGAAAATTTTGAAGATTTACCAAGTATTTCACCTAAAGGAAAACCAAGTGTAAATACATCTTCACCAAGTTTTGTGCTTGATGAAGTTGAGATAATAAACGGTATCGAACTCAAGAATATTTCTGAAAAAATAAAATCTTGTAATCTCAGAATTGCTAAATCATTATTCTTATCTTTTAAAACGACATCGGCATAATATTCTTTATTAAACTGAGGAAAAAATATGCTTATTTCTAATTTCCCTTCAATAACGTGATAATTTGTAACAACTAAACCTGACTCGGAAATCATAGTTCCACTTCCTGTAATTACAAATCTACTTTGCATTTCAGGCTCAAGATTTGAAGATAGAGGATAATTTTTTAGAAATTTAGATGTAATTAAATTGTTTACGGGGATCTCTAATATACCGTTATTGTTGATGATACTCGTTGTTCCAATTTTAGACTTATCTCTCAGATAATAATTTGTTGTATAAATATTTTTTGAAGCAGTTTTTGATAATTCAACTTTTATATTTCCTTCTTGCCAAGATGGGTAATCGGAATGGATAATAAATCCAATATAATCACATTTTGTGATGTCTTCATTCTTCTTTATTGCAATTTTATATTTACCATTGAATTCAGTCCAAATACCTTCAATTTGATCAAGTTCATTTAGATTATCATTGTAGTATTTACGGATTTCAGTTTCAGTAATGTTAACTGAATTACTCTTGTCAGAAGAAGAATAAAATTTAACTATATAAGCATAATGTGTAGGGATTGAATAATGATTATAGCTATTTAAAATTACATAATCTAAATATTTATTTTCTTCTTTGAATTTTTCTATTTCTTGTTTTGCCTTTTGGTCACAATCAGTTTTTGATGAAAAAGAATTATAATAAATTTTAAAAGTATACTTATCTTTTTTAATTGTATCAGGTTGGGGTAATTTACCATAAGTTGTAACAATTGAGCAAGACGTGAGAAAAAACACTATAAATATAATAAAACTTTTTGTAAAATTTTTACCTTTCATTTAACCCTCCTAAACAGTTTATAATTTCATGCAAAAGAATGTTTTACAGCTACCACTACCATACGAAGCAAATTTGTGGTTCTACTTGTTAGGTGTAGTATTATTCTAATCTATCCATTTAATATTTAATCTGTATGCTATTATGTCTAAAGGCACTCCAAAAGAGAGGCCTTCAAAACCCTTAGCAGATATTTTCCAGCTTACTATGCCAATTACTTGACCATTATTATTAAAAAGCGGACCTCCGCTGTTGCCTGGATTTAAGCTTGCATCAGTTTGAATATATCGACGGTTATTTATTTCCCTATAACCACTAACAATCCCCTTTGTAACCGTAAAAGATAAATTCTCACTAACAGGAGAACCAATCGCGAAAATCTCGCTTCCTATTGGTGGTAATTTGTTGGTTTCAATATTTAGTTCTTTATGACCTTTTCCCTCAATTTTTATTAGAGCAATATCCTGTTGTTTATCAATACGGATAACATTTGCTGTTAACTCTAATCCTGATTTTAGTATAACAGAAACATTATTTACACCTGATACAACATGAGCTGCTGTTAAGATATAACCATCCTCCGAAATTATAAACCCGCTTGCATGAGTTACACCGACTTTAATTAAAACAACTCCTTCCATAATTTTTTCAATATCCTTGGGTAATTCTACAGAATCATCTTTGGAATGAGTTTTTATAGTTAATGATTCATCAAATAGATTGTTATCCAAATTTTCAGGTTTGGAAGTGACAATATCAATAAAAGATTCATTTGCTAAAAGTTGTCTTAAAGCATTTCTAAAACTGGTAATAATAATTCCAATGGTTATACCTTTTTGTTTTCCGTAACCAGAACTTGAAGATTTAAAAATTATTTTTTGATTTAATGCATCCATTAACTGCCATTCAACTGTTATTCTTGCTTCTGAAAAGTTACCAGCGAGTGGAGCATATGAATTGTATTTAATATCTTTTATTGTACCACCTAACTGAAACCTAGCTTTTGTTGAATTATCTTCTCCAAAAACTACATTTTCCCCTCCAAGTACATTATAACCACAATTTCTCATTTCATCGCTTGCAGCTAATTTGAATTCATCAGATCCAACTGAAATACCTGATTGCCAATAATATTTTGACCATTTAATTCTCGCAAGTCCATCGTGATGCCCTCCAATTTCATTTCCTGGTTGTATATGAAAAATTATACGATGAAAAGCAACAGGTTGTGATCCATCAACTTCTTTTGGAAATACTTGTTTAGATAAAGCATCGCGTTCTAATAAGGTCGATGCTGCACATCCCGATAATATAAACATCACAATAATTAACAACATTAATAAATAATGAAATCTTATCTTTTTCATGTCATCTCCTTTAGTTTTATAGATTTCGTTTAATTTAGATACATTATATTTCACCTAATGTTTTACAGCTGCCACGATTCTAACTACTTCTCTTCTTGTTTATTGTGGGCACGCTTATTACAGAAGATAAAAAAGGGAACAAAATATGTAAAGAAAAAAGTTTAGTAGAAAAAGCAAAGGAAGAAGCAGAATAGGCTTTGGTCGAAAGAGTAAAAGTCCAGCAAAGGCAAGTAGCAATTGAGGTCTTAGCTTCATATCTTGAATGTTCGTTAGAACCAAAATTAATAAAAAAGCAAATTGATGCATTAATAACCTTTAATTACTATCGTTTCACAAATACAATACTAAATGCTGTCACCCAAATCAAGTTTCTTTGCTATTTCATTAATGAGTTTTTCTTGTTTGTTTAGTTTACTATTGATCCGTGAAATTTCTTCTTGATCATCATAAATATGATTTTTAAGATCAGTTTTAAGCTTTTTGATTTTAACATCAAGTTCACTAATTGCTTTTGATGTTTCTTGTTCCATAATTTACTCCTTTGTTTGTATCACGAATAATCGAAAGACATTAATTAGGATTTTTAATAATGTTTGATAATTCTTCACTAAATGTGTCTATCTCGTTATCGTCTAATAGATGTTTGATTTCATCTTCGATTAAAAAATTCATTTTAGCAATTTTGGTAGAAGAACCTTTTATGTCTCTTAATGCAACACTAATTCGATGGAGTTTATAAAATGCTGTTACTATATGTTTTAATTCTTTCTGATTATTTTCCAGATATGACACACGTTTTCTTATTGATAGGGGTGGTAAGTTTATGTCTAAACCTAAGAATTGTACAGCGAAATAGCCAAAAAAAGCAATAAAGCTAATTGGAGTAAGTGCTATGAGGGCATCGTTTTTGGGATTTAAAAAAAAGACACCAACAAAACAAATCAAAAAGATTACACATAATACGAAAGCAAATAAGATTTTCATTAAAACATCCAAACAGTTTTCTCTGTTCGCAGGACTTGTTAGGGTGGATTGGTTAGACCACAGTACCTGTCAAGGTGCCTCCTAATAAGAGTCTGTTTGTTAGTGCACGCTCTCCCACATTAGGCTTACGAGTATCTTTGTTAAAAGACTGCTCATTGCTACCCCCTTCGGAACTGTGTGAGCTTCCTTAGTTTTGTGAGAGGCGTTGCCTCCCTTTTTATTTTTAAAGAACAATTTAATTAACTAAATTGCTGTAATGGGTCATTTCATAATAAATTAAAGATTTCTAACAGACATCACAGCAATGCCTATTAATCTTGAATCCCGGATTCGTTCTTTATCGAGCAGGATGGGTGGGAAGTTTTTATTATAAGGTTGAAGAAGGATCTCTTTACCGTTGGAAAAACTTTTCACTTTTTTCAGAGTTATCTCTCCATCAACCCTTACAACGCATATCCGGTCATCAACAGAACTCCAATCATCATGCTGTTTCACGATGATAACATCTCCATTTGAAATGTAGGGTTCCATACTTTCACCACTGGCGTTAAATGCAAAATAATCATTAAAATCACCGGAAAGTGAATTCGTATCGATAAGAATATGATCCGTAGGTTCAGCAGATTCAATTTCCTGGGGCGAACCGCAACTCACTCCATCGATTATTGGCATACAATAATAATCTTCATTGCCAATGTGTTTAATATTCCTGCTGGGAAACATAGAGCCTTCGCCGGTAAGAAGCCAATTGATATTTATATTAAACTTGGTTACCAATTTGTTTAGAAAATTATAATCCGGAGTTGTTTTATCTTTAATATATCTGTTTATTACCACGTTGGAAGTGCCTATCTCTTTTGAAAGTCCTGTTTGTGATAAAGACAGTTTCTTTAAAACAACTTTCAATCTTTTCCCAAAAGACATAGTGACCTCCTTTTGAAATCATGGTTAACTACATGGTTAAAAAATTAAATATTATATTAACTGTCAAGTTAAAAATAATTAGTGAATGTTTTTTTCCTATCTTGTTAAAAAAGAAGGAAATCTATCCAATTATGATATTGCGTTCTTTGCTATCGGAAACTTCACCAATAATGCAACACCATTCTAATCCTGCCAGTTTCAGTTTATCAAGAAGTTTGTCTGCTTTTTCTCCGGGAATAGAGATCATCAAGCCACCAGAGGTTTGAGCATCATATAAAAGCATTAGTTGGTCTTGAGTACAATCTTTTCTATCGAGAATAACATTTGGTTTATAATATTTCTCATTTCGATAAGATCCACCCGGAAAGAGACCTGTTTCTGCCAATTCGAAAGCTTCTTCGATAATCGGAATACTGTCATAATCAAGATGAACAGACACCTTTTCATTTGTCATTTCAAATAGATGTCCCAGAAGCCCGAAACCTGTAACATCGGTCATGGCATTCACGCCTATTTCCATAGCGATCTCAGAAGCTATTTTGTTCAGGTAGCTCATGTGAAATGCAACTTTATCGATAGCACTTTGTGGAGCCATATCCGCTTTAATGCCAGTGGTTATAACTCCCATCCCGATCGGTTTGGTCAGGATAATTTTATCGCCAGGTTGAATTGTATTATTTCGAACGATTTTATCCGGGTGAACGATACCGGTTACAGAAAGCCCGTATTTCATTTCCAGGTCTTCGATGGTATGACCACCAAGCACAACACCTCCTGCTTCAATAACTTTATCCAATCCACCCCGCAGGATTTCATTGAGCATCTCTTTGGTGATATGACAGGAATCGTAAGCCACTATATTCAGGGCAGTACACACCTTTGCACCCATGGCAAATACATCGCTCAAGCTGTTTGCAGCCGCTATCTGTCCAAATTTGTACGGATCGTTTAAAACAGGAGTTATGAAATCTACTGTCTGAATAATGGCAATATCGTTTGAAATTTGATATGCTCCCGCATCATCACTTGTATCGAAAGCAACAAGTGTATTAGGTGTGTGAGGAAATTTCAATCCCTTCATTATTTTTTCGAGGTCCGCCGGACTTACCTTACCAGCTCAGCCAGCGGCTTTTACAAAATGAGTTAATTTTATTTCTTCTTTCATTTTATTCACCTTCATAGTTTTCAATATTATCGAATTCGATATTTTTTGCATTCAGAATACTGCTTGCTTTTTCCCCGTCATCAGCATCGATCTGAACACAATAACCGCAATCTGAACTGAGATGGCGGGGAACACTTATCATCTTACATAAGATTTTGCTTTCTTTTAGTTCATTCTCCGCCCAGATGGCGTGATTAGTCGAATGAAATAAAATTACTGCTTTCATCTTTAATTACCTTCAGAGATAGATTTCAAAGCATGTACTGCAGTGTCAATTTCTTCTTTTGTATTAAAAATGCCAAATCCGAATCGCAGGGTTCCTTCGGGAAAAGTGCCGATGGTTTGATGAGCAAGTGGTGAGCAGTGTAATCCCTGTCTGCACATTATTTCATATTTATCGGAAAGTATTTGTGCTACGTCTGAAACCGAAATATTATTTAACCTGAAAGCAATAACTCCTACTGAAGGAAGATTGGATGATGAATAGCAAGTAAAACCCGGTATCTGCATTTCTGCTTGCTTAATGAAATATTTCTGAAGTTCATTCTTATGTAGATAAATTCCTTTAATTCCCCCAGGCTTCTTCTGAATATATTGTGAACCTGCTAAAAGACCGCTCAAACCTGCTACATTCAATGTGCCACTTTCAAAGCGATCCGGTAAGAAATCAGGTTGTTCTATTTTATCGGAAAGGCTGCCTGTTCCACCATATTTCAAAGGTTTGATCTTTTTATGATCAAAATCATCGGCAATTACCATGCCGCCTGTTCCGGTGGGTCCATACAATCCTTTATGTCCAGCAAAAGCCAGGATACCGATATTATCCCGGTTAATATCTATCGGAACTACACCGGCAGATTGAGCACAATCTACGATGAAGATAACTCCATTTTCTTTGCAGATTTTCCCAATTTCCCTGATGGGTTGAATGCAGCCAAGCACATTCGATGCATGATTTACAACAACCGATTTGGTTCTAACTGTGATAGCTTCTTTGATTTTCTTCGGGTCGATAATTCCGTTTCTATCTGCCTGAACAATCGCAAGAGAAATAAGAGCTTCCTTTTCCAATTCATGCAAAGGACGTATCGTGCTGTTGTGTTCCATACTGGTTGTGATGACGTGATCACCTTCTTGCATAATTCCTTTGATAGCTATATTTAAAGCTTCAGTTGCATTAGAAGTAAAAATAACATTCATCGGATTTTTTATCTTGAAAAGAGCTGCAATAGACTCCCTGACTTTAAATACGATCTGTCCTGCTTCAATAGATAATTTATGTCCGGAACGCCCGGGATTTGCACCGATCTGAGTCATATAGTTAACCACTGCGTCTATTACACATTCCGGTTTGGGAAAAGATGTTGCTGCATTATCTAAATAGATAACACCGCTCTTTATTTTATCTTTTAACATGATAAACCGTGTGATCCGAATTTTCTTTCACATCAAATTCCAATTTATTTTTATTCAGAATTCTTTTCACATTCTCGAGAGATGCCTCACTATCTATAAGTACTTCAAATTCGCTATTCCCGGTTTTTATCTCACTTAAAACCAGTACTACAGGTTGTGGACATGAAAGTCCACGTGTATCTATTTGATTCATTTTTTGCTCCTATGTTTTTCTTTTTCGGATCATGGCAAAACCAATGACAAAACAGAAAACAATTCCAATGATCGTACCGTATACTCCGAATGTTCCAATGCCTTTGGGAGATGAAGCCATTGCAAAATTATGGGAAAATGCTGCACCGGCGAACATTCCAAAAACGAAAATACCTGCATCGGTATCTCCCTCGCCGCTCAGGATGAGTTGACGTCCCGGACATCCTCCAGCCAGAGCAAATGCTAAACCAGACAGAACCATTCCCAGGAAATTCCATAAATGCATATCATGGGCAACAGGTTGACCAGTAAATCCAGCTTTGAATTGCCCGAATATAATGTTCATAATAAAAGCTGAAATTGCAAATGCTGCTACTCCGCTGAAAAGATGGAAATCCTTAACGATGATAATATCACGAATTGAACCCATTGTACAGAAACGACTCCTTTGAGCCAGTCCCCCGATAATAAGTCCGGCAACCAGACTGATGATAATAGGAGCGTGCATTGCACCAGGTCCTTTCTCACTAAAGAATAGAGGTTTGAATTGAAAAATGAGTATTAGAAATAGAGCGATCATAATAATAGGCAATATCCAACCTGCAACTTTCTTTTGGGATGGAATCGAACGTCCCAGGTTATATCCGTTTCTTATGAAAATAGTGCCGATAAAAATGCCAAGAACCAGTCCTAAAAGACCGATGATCGCATTCAAGTCTCCACCTGCCAGACGTAAGAATGCACGCCATGGACACCCCAGGAATACAAGTGCGCCTATCATGGCAAAGAAACCCAGGAAAAAGCGAATAATAGATGATGAACCACTACGAGGTTTGAATTCTTTAAAGAAGAGAGAAATTAGCAATGAACCTAATAATATTCCAATTATTTCGGGGCGAATATATTGAACAACTCCTGCCCTGTGAAGCCCCAAAGCTCCTGCAATGTCACGTTCGAAGCAGGCAATACATAATCCCATATTGGGTGGATTTCCCATTTTTTGGAGAATTACTGCTACTACACCAATTATAATACCGACAACGATGATACCGTTTTTTGTGGAAAAGAAATTTTTCATTTATTTATTACTCCTATAATATTTTATAGATATTTCAGGAGCTCATCAGGCATATTATCGAGTATGCTTCAATTTGCGGTCTTGATTATGATTAAAGGAATAACCCTCTTTGCCCGAAAGAGTCTCCGTTTGGAATTTTGTAAAAACATCAGGTAAATCCGGGCAAATTCTTCATATTATTCCTTTTTAATTTTCATGTTCTTAAATCGTAAAAGTTAATTTAAGTGTCAAGATTAAATTTGATTCTATTTGCAATATTGGAGTTTTTTAAGTAACACAAAATCATTTTACAAAATTAAAATTAAATTATTTGACATAGATTAGTATTTTATAGAAAAGAAGATTTGGAAAATTAATTAATAAATATAGATGGGGATTAATTTGAGCAATGTGACAAAACCTATTGTAGAAATGAAAAACATCACTAAGAAATTCGGTGATTTTGTAGCAAATGACAATATCAGTTTAACAATTCAAAAAGGAGAAGTCCATGCTCTGTTAGGAGAAAATGGAGCCGGCAAATCAACTTTGATGAACATCTTGTATGGCTTGTACTCTCCCACCAGCGGTAAAATATATATTAACGGCAGGGAAGTGGAAATAAAAAATCCAAACATTGCCATCCAGAACAAGATAGGTATGGTTCATCAGCACTTTATGTTAGTGAAGCCTTTCACTGTTACAGAAAATATTATTCTGGGAATGGAAAAAACCGGTGGTTTTGGCAAACTACAGTTGAGGGAAGCAGAAAAAGAAGTGGAAGAACTTTCCAAGAAATATGGGCTTCTTGTAAATCCAAAATTAAAGATCGAAAATATTACTGTGGGTATGCAGCAGCGTGTGGAAATATTAAAAGCTTTGTATCGAGGTGCGGATATTTTGATATTAGATGAGCCAACTGCTGTGCTCACTCCCCAGGAAATACATGAACTTGGAAAGATCGTTCATAATCTTACTAGGGAAGGAAAGTCCATCATTCTTATTAGCCACAAATTGAAAGAAATAAAAGAAATGGCAGATAAATGTACCATAATTCGTCATGGAAAATTTATCGACACAGTTGATGTGAGCAAAACCAGTATAGAAGAATTGGCTTCCAAAATGGTGGGCAGGAAGGTAAAATTTATTGTTGAAAAAGATGATAAGAAAGCTGGAGAAGTAGTATTAAAAATTGAGAACCTGGTAGTAAAAGATAATCGAGATATTACAACTGTGAACGGGCTTTCCCTGGAAGTTCGAGCAGGAGAAATTTTAGGAATTGCCGGCATAGATGGAAACGGGCAGACTCAATTTCTAGAAGCAATAACAGGATTAAGAAAGATTGAATCGGGGAAAGTGAGCCTTCACAATCGTGATATTACTAATAAAACACCAGCGGAGATCATTGAAAGTAAAATTGCAAACATTCCACAAGACAGGCAGAGAAGAGGATTGGTTCTCGATTTTACAGTTGCCGAGAATATGATCCTGGAAAATCATAATAAAGAGCCTTTTGCCAGGAGGGGCATTCTCGACAATCAAAATATTTACAACTTTTCAAAAGAACTGATTAATAAATTCGATGTACGTCCCAAAGATGAATACAAGATCGCAGGAACTCTTTCCGGAGGGAACCAGCAAAAGGTTATAATTGCCCGGGAAGTTACAAACGATCCGGATCTTCTGATCGCTGCCCAGCCAACCCGCGGACTGGATGTAGGAGCAATAGAATATGTTCACAAAGCTCTGGTAAGGCAGCGCGATGCAAATAAGGCAGTTCTGCTTGTTTCGCTGGAACTGGACGAAGTGATGAATGTTTCGGACAGGATAGCTGTGATATTTGAAGGAAAGATCGTTGGCACTGTTGCTGCAAAAGAAGCTGATATGGAAAAACTGGGACTAATGATGGCAGGAGGAGCTTCAGCGTGATAAAGAAATTTCTGAAACTGTTTTCCAATAATGTGTTTTTATTTACCTTAATTTCTGTTTTCCTGGGTTTGATTATCGGAGCCATCATTTTGTTAGCTGCCGGATTCAATCCTTTAGAAGCCTATGGTGTGATGCTGAGAGGGATATTTGGAAAACCTAAATATCTCTCTTATGTTATTATCAGATCTACTCCGCTTATATTAACAGGACTTTCCGTAGCTTTTGCTTTTCGAACCGGTCTTTTCAATATTGGAGCAGAAGGTCAATTCATCATAGGTGCTACTACTGCAGTGTCGGTAGGATATTTCGTTCATCTGCCCATGATCATTCACATTCCTTTCATTATCCTTTGTGCTGTGCTTGCTGCCGGACTTTATGGCGGGTTATCCGGATTTTTGAAAGCTCGATTTGGTGTTCATGAAGTGATCTCAACAATTATGTTGAACTGGGTTGCATTATACCTTCAGAATTTCTTGATCTATACTCCCGGTTTCCAGAAACCCGGGGGTGAAGTTTCCTACAGTATTCAACCCACAGGGAGCATTACTTTGCTTAATCAGTGGAAACGATCTGAAGAGGGTATAAGTTGGTTGATTGAGCATCCTTTCTGGCGTGATCTGCTAAAAACACCGGTCAACTTTGGTTTTTTGATTGCCATTGGTGTAGTCGTTCTAATTTGGTTCATTTTGAAGAAGACTACTCTTGGCTACCGTCTACGAGCGGTTGGGTTTAATATGTATGCAGCCGAATATGGTGGTATTAATGTAAAGAAGAATATGATTATTTCCATGGCGATATCAGGTGGTCTGGCAGGATTGGCAGGAGCTGTCCACGTAATGGGTGTTTCGCATAATATTGCCCTGCTGGCAGCTATGGAAGGATATGGTTTCGACGGTATTGCAGTAGCTTTAATTGGGAATAGCACTCCGGTAGGATGCGTATTTTCCGGTCTTCTTTTTGGTGCTCTTAAATATGGTGGACCCAAGATGCAGCCTGCAATGGGAGCACCTTCGGAAATTATTAATATTGTGATCGGGATAATTGTATTTTTTATAGCTATTCCGCAGTTGATCAGGTTAATTCTTAAATTTAGAAAGAAGGATAAAGATGTTTGATAATATTGCATTGATCCTGGGAACAACTCTGATGTATTCCACACCTCTTATTTTTACTTCATTAGGTGGAGTGGTTTCCGAAAATTCGGGTGTTGTGAATATTGGTTTGGAAGGAATGATGGTAATAGGTGCTTTTGTTGGTGCTGCTATAGGTTATTATGTTGGAAATCCATGGATCGCATTTATAGGTGCAGGTATTGCCGGTGGGCTTTTTGGACTTCTTCATGCGGTAGCATGTGTTACTTTTGGAGCAAACCAGATAGTATCCGGTATAGCTATTAACTTTCTGGGACCGGGAATCGCCCTGTTTCTGAGCCGTGTTTTCTTTGACGGTGCTACCATGACTCTTTCAATTGATCTGAATAATAAGATGCCCAGACCATTTCATACTGTTTTCACCAAAGATACGTTTATGTATTATTTCCTGGGAAACCGTTATGCCACAGTTTATGTGGCTCTTTTATTAGTTTTAATTGTCTGGTTTGTATTATATAAAACAAAACTCGGTCTTCGCATCCGTGCAGTGGGTGAACATCCTGCTGCTGCCGACACGCTCGGTGTGAATGTTTTTAAAACCCGCTATCTGGCTGTGATCACATCGGGTGTTTTTTCCGGATTTGGTGGTGCTGCCATGAGTCTGGCAGTTGTATCCAATTTTCGACCGACTTTGATTTCTGGGCATGGTTTCATCGCACTTGCTGCTATGATTTTTGGAAAATGGAAACCACAGGGAGCACTTCTGGCTTGCCTGCTTTTTGGTGGTGCGCAGGGACTCACTGTATTCCTGGGACAATTTGATTTTAATATTTCTTCACAACTTCTCAGTATGTTGCCATATGTGCTTACATTGGTGATTTTAGTGAGCTTTGTAGGTAAAATGGTTGCACCGGCAGCAGATGGAATTCCATACGAGAAAGAAAAATCGGAGTAAATAAAAAATGGATTTGTGTTGACGTAAAATATGAATATTACAAAAAAGTTAATATAGTTTTTTATGATAAAAAAGGGAGGTAGCAAATGCTAAACAAGAAGTTAGTAATTTTGTTGTGTATTACAGTTGTAGCACTTATGTTCGTTGGCTGCGCCAAGACTCAGAAAGGCTCTGCTGTAAAAGTTGCAATGGTAACAGACATAGGCGGTGTGAATGATCAGTCATTCAATCAGTCTGCCTGGGAAGGACTGCAATTAGCTGAAAAAGAACTCGGTGTAAATGTAAGTTATGTGGAATCAACTCAGGATGCCGATTACAAACCGAATATGGAAACTCTTTTGGATGCCGGTAACGATCTTATCTGGGGAATCGGATTTAAGATGGGAGACACGCTGGATGAACTTGCCAAACTGAATCCGGAGCAGAAATATGCAGGTATCGATTGTTTCTTCCCGGAACCTACACCTAACCTGGTTGGTATTCTGTTCAAAGAGCAGGAACCTTCCTTCCTGGTTGGCTATATTGCCGGTAAGATGACCAAAGTAAACAAAGTTGGTTTTGTGGGTGGAATGGATTTCTTCGTGATCCATAAATTCCATTATGGTTATCTGGCTGGCGTGCAACATGCCAATCCTGACTGTGAAGTTTTCGTTCAGTATGCCGATTCATTTACAGATGCTGCCAAAGGTAAAGCTATTGCTAACCAGATGTACAAAAATGGCGCAGATATTGTTTATCACGCTGCCGGTGGCGTAGGCGACGGTGTTATAGAAGCTGCCAAAGAACAAGGCAAATTTGCAATTGGCGTGGATAAAGATCAAAACTCTTTAGCTCCTGATAATGTAATTACATCTGCCATGAAGCGTGTTGATAACGCTATATACAACCTTACGATGACATTGGTTAACAGTGAATTCCCTGGTGGTACAAATGTTATTTATGGTCTCAAAGAAGGCGGTGTAGGTATTGCTCCTACTTCTTACAAACATGTTCCTAAAGAGATCCTCGACGAAGTTAAGGTGCTGGAAACCAAGATCATTGATGGTGAAATAGTACCCCCAACTTCTAAAGAGGAATGGGAAGAAATTAAGTAGTATTTAATATTATTTCTATAAAGCCCCGCAGATTTGTGGGGCTTTTTTATATTTAAATTCTATTTTAAATTTACATTGTAATATATTTAGTTAATTTAACCGTATATTTACTGATTTTAAATTCAATACGTTATCCCTTCCTAACTATATTTATTTTGCAGATAAATAATTATCTTATTCATAATATGAAATCTCTCTTTCGTCTATGTTGTCTGGAATAGTGTTTATATAACAAATCCTTTTAATCCAATTTCCTTTTTTATCAAATAAAACATATTTGAAAATATATTTATCCAATAAACTACCATCTAATTGAAACGTACAACTTTCAGTTTTATTCCCTTTCTCGTCATATTCGTAAATAAGTTTTGATTTTAAACTACCATCTGATGTATGGCAATAATATTCAGTATTATTTCCATTATCGTCATATTTGTAAGTATATTTTTCCTTTATACTACCATCTGAATGAAACGTACACCTTCCAGTTTTATTCCCTTTCTCGTCATATTCGTAAGTAAGTTTTGATTTTAAACTACCATCTGATTTATGGTAATAATATTCAGTATTATTTCCATTATCGTCATATTCGTAAGTAAATTTTGATATTAAACTACCATCTGAGTCATAGTCACATTCTTCAGTTTGATTTCCTTTCTCGTCATATTTGTAAGTATGTTTCCCCTTTATACTACCATCTGAGCCATAGTCACATTTTTCGGTTTTATTCCCTTTCTCGTCATATTTGTAAGTATTTTTATACCACAAGCTACCATCTGAGTTATACACACAATTCTTAATAATATTTTTATTAACGTCATATTCGTTAATCGTTTTCATCAATATACTACCATCTGTAAGGAAAGCACAATCTTCAATTAAATTCCCATTTTTATTGTATGTTTTAATTGAGTTTGAAAATGAAAAAGCTATTCGGTCAACTTTTACAACTTCGCCAAATTTTTCAACTACCTCGAAACTAATTTCTAATATTTGTCTAACTTTCCCTTTTAAGTTTGTTTTTTCCAAGTCAGTTTTTTCCATTTTTGGCTTATTCGTATTTGAGTTAATTTTTACCAAATCAGTTTTTTCTTTATTTGGTTTATTTGTATTGTTGCAACCAAAAAGTAAAATACCGATAAATATAACAATGCAGATTTTTGCGAATTTCTTTAACATAATTTCTCCTATCTTATTTATTAAAACTAACATACATACTAAATATCCTTGGGTTTATATCTTGTTGCTTTATTGAATAAACCATCATTGACTAATACATCTCTTTGCTCTAACTGATAACCATGATTCTCCATAATTTGCCGAATCATATGACCAATCATTTGCTTCACTCTAAATTCACGAACCTGATCATCAAATCTCTTCAGTAAATGTCTTGTAAGAGCCTTAACTGCTGGCTTACTTAAATCAGAAGCCGTTTGCATTCGGATTACATTATCATGCTCATTTAAAAATTCCCATAACTGTTTCCCGAGATTGCTTTCTGCTAGTTTTGTAAATTTCCATGGATTGTATTTCATAATCCCTCCAAATTTTTATGCGGTCAAAAATAAATTGTATTGATTGAGTGTCAATATTTTATATTATGGACAAACGAAGCAAGATTTTGAATTTATATAATTGATATTTAAACACTCTAAACTGCAGTGCCATTTCACCTAAAATCCTTAATGTTTCCAATTCGAATTCGTCAAGGATAATTACATCATATTGTTTTTTGTTGTTTATTAATAATTGTTTTCACATTTCGTTTAGAAGTGTTTTTTGGTAAATGTTCTTCCAGAATGTGATTTCAGATACTTCTCAAATGCTCGTGCTTTCTCTTCTGATTCAAACGCTGTATAAGTTATTATTTTCCAGGGTTTGTATTTATTAGAATGAGGAACTTCTCCATTGTTATGTTTCAAAATTCTTTTCTTTAAATCAGTTGTAAATCCAGTATAATGCTTATCTGCATCTGTTAAACTTTGTAAAATATAAACGTAATACATTTGGCCTGCCCGGGCGTAGTTTGGAGCGAACTCTTTGGTAATTAGTCCGGCTTCGTTAGCTAAAGCTACTTCGCCGTGACAGTCTGTTCTCACGTCGTAATGCATGAAGACGGATCGTTTTCGCTTCGCTAAAAATGTTTTTGTGAGAAAGCAAATCCAGAACCTGTTTTGAGATATTTTTCAAATTGAATAGCTTTAGATTTATCTGGAAATGCAGCAAAGAATTTTAATTCCCATGGAACAAATTTGATAGTATGTTTGCATTTACCATTATTGTGAGCTATTAACCTCTGTTTCATATTTGATGTATAACCAATGTATCTTTGATTTGGATGAGAAGTACTTTTAATAATGTATGTATAAAACAAAAAAGTCCTCCTTCGCTGAAGCTTCGTAGGACACCATTCTTCGTAATTGTATTTTCTGTTCAACTTTTTTTATAAACTGGCTTGCCATTCGAAGCTCACGAACATAGTGAGTGAGCGAAGAATGGTGGAGGTGACGGGAATCGAACCCGTGTCCAGAAATAAGTCAAAAGCCAAACCTACATGCTTAGCTGTTTTTTAGTCTCACTCTCATGCAGGAAAACAGTCAAACCACGCAATCAAGCCAGCCTGAAAAATTTCGGACGACATTACAGGCATTTGCCGTCTATAGCTATTAATTATGACGGCTACCTGCCAGCCTAACAGCAAAGCTTAGCAGGACCGTAGCTGCGTTTAGGCAGCTAATGCAAAGTTATCGTTTGCGTTTAAGTTTAAGTACCACCGTGATTAACGAGAAGGTGATCTCCTCGGCATGCATCAGCAATCCCCTTTATCCCTGTCGAAACCAGGACACCCCCATATAAAGCTCTAAAGAACTACGCAAGACAAGTTAATTTGAAAGATGTTGATGTCAAATGAAAAGAGAATTCAATTCAGAGAGCTTTCAAATATCGACTTGAGTTAAGTCGGCTTTCACCGATCTTGACTTAAGTTAATTTTTTTATTATTTATAGATTCCAACTTCCGTGGGAATGACAGGATTGTTTTCTACTCTCCTTCCTAAGCTTCCGCTTTGGAAGGAAATAATTTCTGAAGCTTCTGCTTCAATGTTTTAGAATCTTTCTATAAATAGAAACAGAGTTTCAAAGCAATTGCATTCCGAAATACAATTTCGGAACGAGAGGAAAATTGGTTTAGATTATTTTAACTTAACACAAGATTTTTCAAACTTTTGTCAAGTCTCAGCTACTTCAGCAGTAACATCTTCTTAGTCTGTTCTTCAGAACCGGTTTGTAGCCGATATAAATAAATTCCCGAACCGACTCGCTTATTATTAGAATCTCTACCATTCCAGATAGCAGAATGCTCTCCTGCGGGAAGCAGTTCATTTACCAAGGTCTTCACTTTCTGCCCTTTTATATTGTAGATTTTAAGTTCAACCTTAGATTCTTGGGGAATGGAATACTCTATCGTTGTCACTGGATTGAATGGATTGGGGTAGTTCTGATGCAAGAAGACTTCAGGTGTTTGAATAACTATATTGTCATCTACATCAACATAAGGTGGAGCACCATATTCATAAGCTCCCATGTCAATGATAGCACTTCCGTTTCCATCTCCATCCCAGATTCGCAGATTACCAATAATATCCCATGGTGGCAAATTCAATCCTGTAGTATCAGGTATTCCTGCATCTATACATGGAGAATCTTCTAGAAGCGAAAATGGATCATCTCCTGTTCCGACAAATAACGGGTCTTCACCTATGTTGCCTTCCAGCCAGTAAACATTTCCATTATTATTTGTTACAATTCCTGCTTCTCCACCCTCAATATCGGAATATGCTATTGTTATTGAACTAGGATCATTTTCTTCATTAAAATACACTTCTTCCAGAGTATTATTCCACATAATACAGTTAGTTAAATCAAGTGCAGCTCTACTACCGTAAATACCACCTCCTGTTAGTGCCGTATTCTCAGTAATAGTCACATTCTCCAGGATTAAATATGAATAATTTGAACCAAAAAAATAAATACCACCTCCGAAGTCGGATATGTTATTTGAGATCACAACATTTTTTAATATTGCACTTGAGGAGGCTACAATTTCACAACCTCCACCTTTTCCGGCATCGAAGTATTCTGAAGAATTACCGGAAATAATAGAATTCGTTAATTGTATAAGACCCTCATTCCATACAGAAATTCCACCTCCTTCCATCTCGGCAGTATTGTCTGAAATTATTGCGTTATTGAAAATAGGATTTGAATTGTAGCAACAATATACCCCTCCTCCTCTAAATCCGGAATGATTATTAATTACTGAAATTGTATTAAAAATTGGAGAAGAATCATAACCGATAAATATGCCACCCCCCTTTGATAAATTTGCATAATTATTGTCAATTATAATATCTTCTAAATTCGGGCTCGAATCAAATCCACACCAGATTCCTCCACCTCTTGCTACAGCTGTATTGTTAGAAATCAATACACTCTTTATGATCGGTGATGAATTTGTATAGCAACTTATTCCTCCGCCATAATGTGCATAATTATTTATAATATGCAAATCACTTAAAGTTGGACTTGCTTCGAAGCAGTTAACTCCTCCACCAGAATTAGCCGGATAAGTTCCTGATGCTAAACCATTTGTTATTGCAAAACCAAGTAAAACAGCAGTTGAATCCTCTCCACTTTCAAATATAACAACACTGTCAATACTATCACCATCAATTATTGTTTGTGATATGTAAATTGTATCTTGAGTTGTTAAAAATAAAGAAGAAACAGTAATGTTTTTTCCATTATAATTGATATTTTCTATATAAGTTCCAGGCTGAACAAGAACCGTGTCACCATCAACTGCTACATCAATACCTGCTTGAATTGTTGGCTGGTCTGCCGGGATGTTGATGATGGTTGAAAATAACAAATTAGTAAATAGAACTAAGATTATTACAAAAATTCTTTTCATATCTGCTCCTATTTAATTTAACTTAACTCACAAACAGGGAAAATCCCTCTGACCCGATAAATCGGGGCTTCTCCCCTTACGAAGGGGAGTAGTATATCCACAAGGTTTTTACTTTCAACTTAACTCAAGACCTTCCAGGCTTAAGTCAAGTTTACATTGCTCCCTTATAAATCTCTATCACTCTCTGCAGCGTTTTATTCCAGGAATAATTATCTAAAGCATAGTTTGCTGCATATTTACCTTTAGTTTGTTTTGTATTATTTTTTATTTCTTCGATGATTGCATCTGCCAGAGCTTCATAATTTTCCATTTCTACAAGTTGTCCTACTTCATCATTCACAAAGTCTGGGAGACCACCGGCACGAGTAGCAACAACAGGGGTTCCGCAGGCAAGCGCTTCGATAGCAACAAGCCCGAAAGGTTCGATGCGGGAGGGAACAACGGAGACATCTGCAGCATTGTATAATGAAGCAACATCGATCTGGGTTTGGTGACCCAGGAAATAAACATTATCCAGCTTTAATTCTGCTTTCAATTTTTTCATATCCGGCATCAATTGCCCATCTCCGGCAAAAGCAAATACAACTTCAGGGAACTCATCGGTTATTTTACGTGCAGCTTTTATCAGTAAATCGATTCCTTTGAAATCGGTGAATTTTCCAACGAAGCTTACTAACTTTTCCGGAATGATGTCCAATCCGAATTTCTTAAAAAGCTCCTCTTTATTCACATCCTTAACTTTGAAAATTTCATCGTCAAATCCATTCGGGTTAAGAACAAGTTGGCTTTCCGGCAATTTATAAAGATCGAGTGTATCATCATGAACCTGCCTCGAAATAGTAATTATCTTACTTGCTTTCTTTGAACCTTCCAGGGCATATTTATGATAACGCTTATCTTTTTTAAATCCCATCAGATCGGTGCCGTGCACAGTGATAACATAGGGAACGCCTGTTTGGAGAGCAGCATAAGGAGTAATCCAGAGATGCTGTGTATGAATAACATCAGGTTTGAAATCTGCAACTACCTCTTTGGTTATTTCTATGAATTTTGCTACGTATTTTTCCAGTTCTTCATTACTAAGGTCATAATAAGTGAGAATACTTCGGGGATGAGTGGTAAAGCAGGGAAAGTTGAATTCCATATCCGGGTCTGCATTCTTTGTCTTGTCACAAATTATAGTTCTTCTCTGGAAAGGATAATCCAATGTATCGTATTGATTATCAATATCTATAACAAATACATCATGACCTTCTTTAACCAATTCCAGAGCGATGTTCATTGTATAAATTCCGCTTCCTGAACCTTGCAAGGGAAAATGATTGATCAATAATACTTTCATACATTCTCCTAATTCTGCATATGATCTGAAACATCGGAAACCTGCTCTTTGGTTTCGGAGTATTTCTGGGTTGTATACATCAGGCGTTCACTTAATTTCTTTGATATTATCCAGAGCAATTTAGCTGCCAGTTCGCTGTTTTCTTTCAATATCTTCAAAGCTTTATCCCGATCAATAACCATCAAGTCACATTCTGTAGTTGCTCTAACTGACACCTTGTGAGTAGACTCGAAGAAAATAGCGGTCTCATTGAAATGTTCGCCCTGCTTTATCTCGGTAATTACAAAATCATCAGTATTTTTAACAGGTTTGAGTACCTGTAAAATCCCTCTCAAAACAATATAAATATTGTTGTTAACTTTACCAGCTTTGAATACATAATCTCCAGCTTTCAAATTGATTATCTCTGAAATGAAAAAGATCGATCGTAATTCCTTTTTTGAAAAACCTTTGAAGAGGTCGATTTCACTGAAGTGCATCTGCTTATGTATACCTGTTTTCTCCAGCAGTTTCTTTTTCTCGATCTGGTATTTATCATACTTTATAACCATTCCTTCCAGGATTATATCTTTTAAAATGTTCCCAAATCCCTTTGTATTTTCCAGCAACTTACGCCAGTTTTTCTGGAATGAAAGATATTCTTCAAAAGTATTATAATGTGGAACTGCTTCATATCTTGCCAGGTAAATATTCTTGATCGTTTCTTTACATGCTTCCACATCACCATCTGCCAGGTAGTTCAAAGCTAAGATAATATTTGTTTTGAATATCTTATCTCCCAGATCGGGTTTCATGAACTCTCCGGGATAGGGATCGAAATCTTCCGGTTTTATTTCATGAAGATTGGTTTTGGGTGACTGTGTTTCGAATTTAGATTTATTATACAGAAATCGATAAATATCTTCTCTGAACCTTTTCCATGTAGGATGTTTCTTGGCAGGAGGAAGGTGCTTTATAGCCAACTGATTATCTAAGTAGAAATTAAAACCGAACATACGGGCATTCACCACATAATCTGTATCTTCACCTCGTGTTATGTTAGGATCGAACGGCACTATACGCATTAAGTTGCGGTGAATAACCATTGCTCCACCGAATGCAAACGGTGTTTGCTTCAACCTGGGTTCACTGCCGATTATCTTGTCGAAGGCTTCTCTTTTACCACCGAAACGGTCCCAATAGGTCATCCAGGGAACAATGTTAACCTTATCATAATATTCATTATCTTCATTTAGATAATATCCTGCTACACCATCGATTGTGTTGCCATAAAATCTTTTCCCGATAAATTCTTTGGCTTTGGTTACGAATTTGGGATCTTCAAAAACTTCATCATCATCTATGAGGAGTGCAATTTCGGCATCCAGAATATAAGGAAGAAAAATACACATATTTCGAATGTGAGCATAATTATCCAGGCTTAGAATGTCTTTGCCTGTATATTTCTTGAACAATTTGTTTTTGATCTTTTTCAATTTTGATTCAGTAAAAAGGATCGTATCAACAGGGATGTTTGCTTTTTTCAAAATTTCTCTCAGTTTTTCTTCCATTGGTTTTTCGTATTTCTTGTTGGTGGCTACCCCAACAATTACCAGTGTAAATTTTGTATCTTCCAAATTATGAAGTGATTGCAAAGTCCTTTCCAGGGTACCATTTTCGTTCAAAGGTGTAGGATGATCGAATATCTTATCTCCTTCCTGCCATTCACCTTTTGGTCCCGTCCAATAAGTAGGAATCACCATATATGTTAACATACAAACTCCTTTATTTGTTTAATAATTTTTTCATTTTTTTCCAGCTATCAGTTAAATTGTAGAAATAATCAATATCTTCAGGTAGTTTTTTATAAGACATTTCAAATGCCTGCGGTAGATTCAGAAACCGTTTATCTCCAAAATATGCCGCTGCGGATGTGCTTCCTTTCTGTAATGCATGATATCTTTTTTCTGTGTTTATCGTTTCAGCTTCGGAATTGAATTCATTACGTAACCAGTTGAAGAACGGATTACGAATGATCCAGCCCATACAGGCATAGAAAAAACGGTCTACATTCTTTTGGATTGTGATTGCCGGTTTGTTGGGAAAATCTCCAAAACAATTATGGAAAACCAAAAGGTCTATATCTACACAGCGTCCCCCGAAACCGTAGATGATCGGTCCGAATAAAGTATCTTCTCCGCGCCCCATAAAACATTCATTACCCAATACAAGCATAGTTGAAAAAAAAGGTGGAAGTAAGTTCAAATGCTTCAGATCAATAGCCAGATTACCACCCAATACTTTATTTGTATTAAATATATTTTCCTGCCATTTTTCTCGTGTTACAGGAGTATCTACTGAAGTAATATAATAAAACCTGTCTTCTTTCTGAACACCCTGTAGAAGTTCCATCAGGTAAGGAAAATTCATTTTGGGAATGATATAATATCCCGTATAATCACTGGTTGTTACCACTACATCATCTTGCTTCAGGTATTTCAAATGAGAACCTACAAAATCTATTTCTTCAAACTTGGATTTTCCATTTCTGTATTCTTTTAATATTCTTGGAAAAATATCCGAATCGAAGAAAAACAGGTAATCGATATCAAGGAATAAGGCTGTTAATATCACATAATTTCGAGATGTACCATAAGCTACTTTACTGTATTTTTCAAGATAGGGAGTACCAATAATGGAATTAATATCATCATTATTCATACCGATATCTTTCAAATTGTTCTCAATAAAAGGAGCATGTCCTCTTTGAATAAGTGTAACTTTACAATACTGTTTGAATTGCTCAATTACATTTTCATCATAATAATCTTTGTAACAAATTATAAGGTGATCGATTTTATGTCCGCATTTCCCAGCATTATGAAAAAAATCAATTACCGGACTAAGTTCGGTTACTTGTGCGCAAATCATCCCATAGGCAATTTTTTTTTCTTGCATATAAGTATCTCCAATTTTATTTGGAACAACTAAATACATAGTTAATTAATTGAAATTTTGTCAAATTAAATAAACAATTTTATTTACAATAATAGTTAGAAACAAATTTTAACAATAGAAAATTAAATTCAATGAGTGGGTATGAGCAAGAAAAAAATAATGAAAAATAATTCGCAAATAAAGCAGAAGTTGTCTTTACTTCCGGATTCACCAGGAGTTTATTTGATGAAGGATTCATCAAATAATGTGATCTATGTAGGCAAGTCAAAGAACCTCAAGAACCGTGTTCGTTCCTATTTCTCCGGCACTTCGGCAGATCCCAAAACTATCGATCTTGTAAAAAAAATTATGTATCTCGATTATATCCTGACCAAAACGGAAGAACAGGCGCTGGTACTTGAATCTAATCTTATTAAAAAGTACAAACCAAAATATAATATTTCACTGAAAGATGATAAACAATACCCGTTTATTAAAGTTACAATAAAAGAGTTTTTTCCAAAAATTTTTGTAACAAGACAGTTAACAAAGGATGGTTCCAAGTATTTTGGACCCTATACCGATGTTAAAGCGCTTAAAAGAACCATCAGGTTAATGGAATGGATCTTTCCTCTGAGAACCTGTAAAAGGATTATTCCTGAGGGAGAACCTGTTTTTGAAAAATCATGTATTAATTTTCAACTGGGTAAATGTCCGGCACCGTGTATTGGAAAAATTTCTAAAGAAGATTATAAACGGATCGTATCTAATGCAGTAAATTTTTTAAGCGGCAGGAACAAGATTGTAATAGAAGATCTTAAGAAAGAGATGAATGAGAGATCGACGCAAATGAAGTATGAAGAAGCTGCCGGGATACGAGATAAAATATTGAATATTCAGAAATTGAACCGATCCAGGAACATGTTCTTTGCAGATGATAAGAATCGAGATGTAATCGGTATCTACAAAGAAGATAAAAAAGCAGCGGTTTCTGTACTTAAGATACTTTCCGGTAAGTTACTGAACAAAGAAATATATTCGCTGAACAATGTAGAAGGAAGCACTCTTCCAAAGTTAATGAAAGCATTTCTGGAACAATATTATTCTTTAAAGCTGGATAATCTGCCCTATAAAATTCTTTTACAGATAAAACCGGAAGGTTATGAATTTCTAAATCAGGTTTTAAAAAAGAAATTAATAATTCCCAAACGAGGAGAAAAACATTCATTGATCTCGATTGCCCGGGAAAATGCTTTTAATTATATGGAAGAGCAAAAACTGAAATATCTCAGGAAAAGCAATCGAACTATTTTTCCCATTAAAGAATTGAAAGATAAACTGAACTTGAAAAAATTGCCCAGAAAAATGATCTGTCTGGATATTTCCACGATTCAGGGTACAGATACCGTATCTTCTCTGGTTTTCTTTGAGAATGGGAAACCTAAGAAAAAGAATTACCGGCACTTTATTATAAAAACTGTTGAAGGTCAGGATGATTATGCTTCCCTGGCAGAAACTCTGGAACGCTATCTGAAGAAATTAGAAGAGCAGGAAACACCGGATTTGATAGTTATCGATGGGGGAAAGGGGCAACTGAATTCTGCATACAGAATCCTAGGGAAAATGAAAATCAGTGATATGGAGATGATATCGCTGGCTAAAAGACAGGAAGAGATCTTTATTCCTGGCAGGAAGAATTCCATTATTCTTCCCAAATCGTCATCTGCTTTAAGGATGCTGATAAGACTGCGCGATGAAAGCCACAGATTTGCGATAACTTTTCACCGGAAACGCAGAAGTTCACGGACTCTTACAAGTGAACTGGATAAAATCAAAGGGATTGGATTTGCTACAAAATTTGCACTTTTACAAGAGTTTGGTTCTATTGAAAACATCAAAAAAGCTACCATCCAAGATTTAACTCAAATTAAAGGTATTGGCAAAGATACTGCATTATTAATATTAAACAATTTACGATAAGCTTATTTTATAGTTGACAATATAGAGAACTTCAAATTTCAAATAATATAAATTATAGGAATAAATGATAAAATGAAAAAAAGGCTGTTATTTTTTTTGGTAATTCTCGGTTTCATTACAAATCTTTTTTCTACAGACATTTCAGCAAAAATAGATAGCCTTCAAAATTTATTATCAAAAGCATCCGAAAAAGAAAAAGTAGATATTCTAATTGAATTAACAGTATTGAATTTGGAAGTTCTGCCGGAAAAAAGTATTATATATGGAAATCAGGCATTAGCACTTGCCAATAAATATAATTATAAGGATTCAGAAATAAATGCCTACAATTTACTTGGTGTAGCCAATGAATATCTGGGAGACTACAAAACAGCCATCAGCTACTATCAGGATGCATTACAAATAGCTAATGAAAACAAGGATAAAGATGGCATAGCAAGTGCTATGGTTAATATTGGAATTGCCAATCTCAGCTTAAGTAATTTCTATGTTTCTCTGGAATACAACCTAAAAGCTTTGGACCTTTATGAAGAACTTAACGATGAAGTTGGCATTGGAAACGCTCTTAATAATATCGGAAACGTTTATTTATATTTGAGTAATTATGATAAAGCTCTGGAATATTACTTTCGATCTTTAGAATTTAAAGGTTGGGAAGAAGATGAGGAATCCTATGCTAAAGCGATGCATAATATCGCGTTAGCATATCAACAATTAAAGGATTTTGATAAAGCGCTGGATTATTACCGCAAAGCTCTTGGAATAATGGAAAAACAGCAGAATCTTAATCTGGCGATTTGTTATAATAATTTGTCTATGATTTTTAAAGAAAAGGGAAATTACAAAACAGCTCTGGATTATAATACAAAAGCATATCGAATACATGAAAACATTGGTAATAAAGAAGGTATTGCTAATACTTGCAATTTGTTTTCTGAATTGTATATATCAACCAATAGATTTGGAAAAGCATACGAACAGATCAAACGAAGTTTAAAAATATCAGGTGAATTGAATCTAAAGAATCTGACAGCTGAAAATTATAAAACAATGGCAAATTACTACGCGGCTATCGGAGAGTTTGAGCAGGCTCTTGAGTTTCATAAAAAATACAGTACCCTGCATAATTCCATTTATACAGAAGAAAATATAAAAAAACTGGCAGAACTCCAAGCAAAGTATGGAATTGAAAAAAAAGAAAAAGAAATTGAACTTCTTACAAAGGATAAATCATATCATTATCGTTTTAAAAATGTTTTGATCATCATTATTGTATTTGGAGTTTTGACAATCATATTTCTTCTAATTCTTTATATTGAAAAAATAAAAGAAGTGACTATTCGTAAGGAAACCGAAGATAAATATATTGCCAGTGAAGAAAAATACAAATCACTTACCGAAAGCCTGAAAACTGCTGTTTATACTTTTAGCCTGGAAGGAAAATTCACTTATGTTAATCCTGCAATGTTGGAGATTACAGGTTATACTGAAGAAGAACTTCTTAATATGAACTTCTTCGATATTGTACATCCTCTTCTCAAGGATATGGTAATGAAAACAGGATTCTCTCGTTTGAAAGGTGAAGATGTCATCAGTAATTATGAATTTAAAATTATACACAAAAAGGGTGAAGAACGCTGGGTTGAAGTTTCCAATGTTAGAACAGTTATTAACGGAATGATATCTATACTGGGTACAGCATCTGATATTACAGACCGTAAAATTGCCGCTGAGCAAATCATACAATCTGAAGCTCAATTCAGAGCACTGTTTTCGAGTATGGATGATTTGATAATTGTACTTGATAGAAAAGGTAAGTATCTTGAGATTGCACCAACAAATCCAAATTTATTATATAAACCTGCCGAAGAGATGATAGGAAAAACTTTATATGAAGTTTTTCCCAAAGAAAAAGCAACTTATTTCCTGAATAAAATAGAGGAGAGTCTTAATTCTCAAGTTCCCATATCTATTGAATATACTTTAGATATTAAAGATAATAAATACTGGTTTGAAGGGCGGATATCTCCTATGATAGAAGATAAGGTGCTTCTGGTTGTACGAGATATAACTGAGAGTAAAATGTCCTTACGAAAACTGGTGGAAAGCGAAGAAAAATATAGAAACCTGGTAGAATCCATTGCAGAAGGTTTGATTATAGTTGATGAAAACGAAAACTTCCTGTTTTCTAATAAAGCAGCTCTGGATATTTATGGATATAATGAAGATGAAATACTCAAAATGAACGTAAGTGATCTTGTCACCGAAAAGAGCTTTAAAACTATCCAGAAAGAAACTATTAAAAGGATGAATGGAAGATCTTCGAAATATGAAATCACTATAATCAGGAAAAATGGAGAAAAGCGACTTACCAGCATCACAGCAAGCCCTTTATTTAAAGATGGTAAATTTATTGGTTCTTTTGAACTATTCATCGATATCACAGATATACGTAAAGCTGAGGAAGAACTAAGGGCTTCTCTACGTGAAAAGGAAGTTATGCTGCAAGAGATATATCATCGGGTAAAAAATAACATGCAAATCATATCCAGTATGCTCAAATTACAATCTGTACATGTAACCGATGAAACTTCTCTCAACTTGTTTAAAAATTGTCAGAATCGAGTAAGATCAATGTCTCTGGTTCATGAGAAACTCTATCGTTCCAAAGACCTCTCCAGAACAAATTTTGAAGATTATATAAAATCATTAATGCGCAATCTGTTTATTTCCTATGGCATTTCAGACAAACGCATCCGTTATGACGTTAAGGCTAAAGACATATTTCTGAATATAAGTACTGCTATTCCTTGTGGTTTGATAATTAACGAATTAATCTCCAATTCTATAAAATACGCTTTCCCGGATAATAAAAAAGGTCACATAATTATTAAACTGAGTAAAGATAAAAAGGATAAATTTACCTTAATTATCAGGAATGACGGTATAGATTTTCCAGAAGAAATTGACCTTGAAAAAGCGAATTCTTTTGGAATGCAACTTGTACATATATTAACACAACAACTTCATGCCGAAATTGAAATTGATCGAAAAGGTGGAACAACATTTAAATTATTATTTAATGAATTAAAATAGAAAATCTACTAAGAGGGTGGGGATTGAAAAGAAGCTTGATTATCTGCTTACTGATTATACTGGTTGGCAGTCTTCCAGCAAATACAAAAATTGATAGCCTTGAAACATTATTGAATAATGTAGTAAGCAAAGAAAAACCACATATTCTAAATCAATTATCAACTGCCTACAGAAGAATTGATTCCGAAATGAGTATGGAATGTGGTTTTCAGGCTTTGAAATTGGCTGAGCAGGAAAACAATATTCCGGAAAAAGCCTACGCATTTAGCAATATAGGAATCTGCTTCCGTAAAATAGGTGATTATAACAATGCACTGGAATACTTCCACAATTCGCTGCACTTATTTAATCAGCTGGGAGATAAGAAAAACATAGCCAACACACTTGATAATATTGCCCATATCTATTGGTTTAGAAGTGAGTATTCTTTTGCCCTGGATCATTACAATCAAGCCCTTGAAATTAACCTCGAGATAAATGACAAACAATCATTAGGACGCTCTTACAATAATTTGGGTAGTGTGTATTATCGTCTTTGTTATTATGATCTTGCCCTGGAAAATTTTTTACAGGCGCTGCATATTAAAAATGAACTAAATGATAAGAATATTACCTCAACATTGAATAATTTAGGTAATATTTACCTGCGTTTATTGAATTTTGAAAAAGCTCTGTCAAATTACAAAGAAGCACTGTGTTTAAAGAAAGCAAACAATGATGTTAGAGCAATTGCCTCAACATTGAATAATATAGGTAATGTATACCTGGAAATGGGGAAATTTGAATTGGCACTTCAATATTACATTGAAGCTTT
Organism: Candidatus Cloacimonadota bacterium; assembly: GCA_030621085.1. Lineage (GTDB taxonomy): Bacteria > Cloacimonadota > Cloacimonadia > Cloacimonadales > TCS61 > JACNIV01. The sequence continues at coordinate 58,188 of JAUXIJ010000002.1, forward strand.
GAAATATAGCGAAGAGAATAACATAAAAAAAGTAACTTCTACCAGCCTGAATAATATTGCAGTGGTATACGAAAACACAGGAAAAAAACAAAATGCTCTTGATTATTATCAGCAGGCTTTATCCTTGAAAGAAGACATCGATGATAAATTCGGAATTGCTAATACTCAAAAAAATATCGGTGATTTATATGTTCAACTGAAGCAATATGAAAAAGCAAAAAAGTTTCTTTTCAATAGTCTTCATATAGCTACTGAAATTGCTGCTAAAGATATAATCAAAAACGATTATAAATATTTAGCTAAAATGTATGCGGCTCAAAATAATTTTCCCAAAGCTTACAAATATGAAAACCTACATTCCACATTAAAAGATAGTATTTTCAATGAATCTACTACTGAAAAAATAGCACAAATGCAAACCAGTTTCGAAGTGGCAAAAACAAAAAAAGAAAGAGAGATCCTGCTCAAAGATAATGAGATCTTCAAATTGCAGGTGAGAAATGCAAAAGCCATTAGATTTAGATTTTATCTGCTTTTCCTTGTTTTAGTGCAATTAATTTTATTTGTTTATTTCCGTTACCGGCAGAAAAAGAAAACCAACCTTGCTTTAACGAAAATAAACAATGAACTTGAACAGCGTGTACAACTTCGTACAAATGAACTTGCTAAAACCAATTTAGGATTGCAAAATGAAATAAAAGAACGGAAGAAAGCTGCAACTGAACTCAGAGCATCACTTCACGAAAAAGATATTATGCTGAAAGAGATACACCACAGAGTGAAAAATAATCTTCAGGTCGTCTCTAGTATGATGAATCTTCAATCTGACAAATTAACCGAGGATTATTCAAAAAAAGTATTTATAAATACGCAGGACCGGATTCATACAATGTCTTTGGTTCACGAAAAATTGTATCTTTCAGAGAACCTCGCTTCAATAGACTTTTGCAAGTATGTAAAAGATTTGATCGATTATTTATTTGGAACATATGGCGTTAAAAAAGAAAAAATTGTTCTTCGAATTAAAATAGACAATATTTTCTTGAGTATAAATTCTGCTATTTCTTGTGGTTTGATAATCAATGAAATTACCTCCAATTCCTTTAAATATGCTTTTCCCGGAAAACGAAAAGGAGAAATATTTATTCAGATGCAGGAAGAAGGTGAAAAATTCATTTTGCAGGCAGGTAATAATGGAGTGCCATTTCCGCATGATATTGATGTAAAAAAAACCGGAACATTTGGGTTGGAGATGATTAGAATTCTCACGAATCAATTGAACGGGAAAATGGAATTTAACGGATCGAATGGAGCACATTTCAAGCTTCAATTTAAAGAATCAAATAAAAAGGAGAATAAATGAAAGTCAAAAGTTTGATTATGAATGAGATAGCAATTGAAAGGACTTTGAAACGAATGGCTTATGAAATTATCGAATTCAATAAAGGGTTGGGAAATGTACAGCTGATAGGAATAAGAAGCCGGGGAGTTCCCATGGCTACAAGATTAGCTTCCTACCTCAAGGAAATTGAAGGTGTAGATGTCCCGGTTGGTATACTGGATATTTCGCTGTACCGTGATGATCTTTCGCTTATTGCTGATCAACCTGTTATGAAGGGCTCAGAAATTGATTTTGATGTTAAAGAAAAAAGAGTGATTTTAGTTGATGATGTACTTTATACAGGTAGAACGATTCGTGCTGCTATCGACGGGATTCTGGATTTTGGACGTCCCCAGCAGATCCAACTGGCAATTCTGATTGACAGGGGACATCATGAAATGCCGGTAAAAGCAGATTACGTTGGCAGGTTCGTACCTACTTCCAGTGAAGAGATCATTAAAGTTTCTTTCGAAGATACAGATGAAGATGAAAAAGTAAGAGTGATGCTAAACGAATAAAATATACTAAGTAACAACTTGATTCAGCACTCCTTTTACGGGAGTGCTAATATTTTATTTTGACATGTAATTGCTTCTGATTATTTTATCCCACAAATATTAAATAAAATTTTAGGAGTCAAAATGAGTGAACCGAAACAAACAAATAAAACAGGAAAACTTTCCATTCACACAGAGAATATTTTTCCTATTATAAAGAAATGGCTTTATTCGGAACATGATATTTTTCTAAGGGAACTAATTTCCAATGCTGTAGACGCGATAAGCAAAAGAAAAGCAATAGAACCTGATCTAGATGAAAAAGATTTGAAGATAGAAATAAAAGTTAATAAGAAAAAGAACGCAATTGAGGTTATAGATCACGGTATTGGTATGACCGCTACGGAAGTGAAGAAATATATCAATCAGATCGCTTTTTCGGGTGCGGAAGATTTTGTGGAAAAATTTAAAGATAAGCAGGCAAATATCATCGGGCATTTCGGTTTGGGATTTTATTCCACTTTTATGGTGGCAAAGAAAGTTACAATCGATTCATTATCATACAAAAAGAACTCCAAGCCAGCTTATTGGGAATGTGAAGGCGACATTGAATTCACATTGAAAGAGGGAAAACAGAGCGAAGTGGGAACAACAGTTACAGTATATTTGAACAAAGACAATCATGAGTATATGGAAGATTTCAAGATCAAGGAATTAATTGAAACATACAGCAATTTTACACCTTTTCCGATAGAGTTCAACAAAGAAATTGTTAATCAGAAAGAAGCTTTATGGCTGCGTAAACCGAAAGATGTAACCGAGGAAGAATACAAAGAATTTTATAATAAATTATTCCATGATTATAATGATCCGCTCTTCTGGATACATCTCAACGTAGATTTTCCTTTCAACCTGAAAGGAATACTGTATTTTCCCAAGATCAAGAACCAGATAGACATTAATACCGGTAAAGTTAAGTTATTCTGTAATAATGTTTTTGTGGCAGACGACCTGAAAGGAATCATTCCCGAATTTCTGCTTCTTCTGCGTGGCGGTATCGATATTCCCGATATCCCGTTGAATGTATCCCGCAGCTTTCTGCAACAAGACCAGCAAGTTGCAAAAATATCTCAATTTATCATCAAGAAAGTGGCAGACAGTCTTACAGAAATTTTCAAATCTGACCGTAAAAAATATGAAGGATTCTGGGAAGATATTAATCAATTCATTAAATATGGTATTCTTACAAATGAAAAATTTAGTGACTCGATGAGAGAGATTGTTATCTTTAAATCTTCACAGGAAGATTTTGTGACCGTGAAGGAATACCAGGAAAGAAATAAATCAAAAGATAAACCTCAGAAGATATATTATGCACAAAGTGAAGATACTCAGGTTTCTTATCTGAAGCTGATGAAAGAACAAGGTATAGAGGTGATCTTCTCTTCTTCATTCCTGGATAACCACCTGTTCCAGGATCTGGAAATGAAAAATAAGGATGTTACTTTTATTCGCATCGATTCGGAGATAAATGAGAATTTGATAGATAATGATGAAAAGGAAGTTGTGGATGCTGAAAGCAAAACAATTTCCGATAAAATTAAAGAAATATTCAATAGCACATTAAACGAAAAAATTGAAGCCAGTTTCAGTAAAGACAGTTATGGTAAATTCATTAAGAAATACCCTGAAGCAGTTTCTATTCTTGCTCCTTTCATCAGAACTCAGGATGATTTTACCTATGTTAAATCTTATGAAATAATACCATATGCCCGAGAAAAACTGGGTGAAGAAGCTTATGCTGAAATTATGAAAAATACTTACTTTGAGATAAAAACAGAAATCAAACATCTCAAATCGAAAAACATTCCAGCTATGATCGTCTTTAATGAATTTACCCGCCGTTTTCATGAGATGAACTATCTACAACAATCCACTGATTTCGATATGCTGAAGAATCATACACTCATTATTAATCCTGAAAACGAAACTATTAAAAACATTCTTAAACTTGCAGAAAAAGGAAAACAAGATAAAGCAGAACTACTGATAAAATACATTCATGAACTAGCATTACTCGAACAAAAACGGTTTACAGGAAAGGAATTACAGTCTTTCATTGAAAAAGCGAATAAAATACTGAATATGATAAAATAGCTTAAATGTTTAAATGATATATTATTTAAATTTTAAGTATAAAAAAAATAATAAATTGACTTTTTTTTGAAGCAAATAGAATCGAGTATATTAAAGCTTTAGGGGGTTATCATGAAAAAAGTAATACCTTTAATCCTTCTTTTTATAATTGTCATTCTGGTAAGCTGTGGAAAAAAAGAAGTAGAAAAACCTGTAGAAACTGTAGAAACTGTTGCTCCGGAACCTGTTGAAGAACAGGTAATAGAACCTATAAAAGAAGAATCGGTTGTGATCGAAGAAAAAGACTTTCAGCTTCAATTGGTCGCCAGCAAAGATATATACATAGTGGAAGATACACAGGAAGTTTTATCAAGACATGGCTACAGAACCAGCATAACAAAAAGATACAAAGACGAAGAATTATTTCACAGACTACGGATTACTGGATTTCTAACTTATTCCGCAGCTATCAATATGGGAGAGACACTTAAAAACGATCTTCACCTGATTGCAAATTACTGGGTAGAGAAAGTTAAATAGATATCTGCTTCTGAGAATTTAGAACTACTCCTTCCAATTCCAGAAGGTATCTTTTAATAGGAAGTCCTCCGCCAAAGCCACCTAAACTGCCATCTTTAGCGATTACTCTGTGGCACGGGACAATAATAGGAAGAGGGTTCTTTCCGTTAGCATTACCTACAGCACGGGCTTTTTTCTTATCACCCACACGTTTAGCTAATTCCTGGTAAGATATCGTTTCGCCAAAAGGAATGTCCAATAATTTTCCCCATACTTTTTTTTGAAAATCAGTGCCGGACATTGATAATGGTAATTCAAACTTCTGTCTTTTTCCTCTAAAATAGTCATCGAGCTGAATTTCTGTATTTCTGAGAATGGAGTGAATATCCTGTTTTACAAAGTTTACTGGTAGTTCTTCCTCTTTTTTATAATCAAATTTTATCCCAACCAGTTTGGATTCATTGGCAATTAGGATAAGTTGACCAACAGGGCTTTCAATTACTTTATAAAACAGTTTTATTTCATTAGAATGCATTTCTTAACCTCACTAATATTATTTGTTTTAAGTTTATAGAAATAAATACCCGAACTGACTAGTTGGTTATCATCATCTTTTCCATCCCAGATAACACTCCTCGTTCCCAAACCCCCGTTTGGAAATGAGTGAAGTGATTTTATCTTCTGTCCTTTAATGTTGTAAATCACAATCTCTGCGCTCTCAATGTGCTCTGTGGTGAATGAAATTGTGGTCTCGGGATTGAACGGATTAGGATAGTTTTGATAAAGTAGATTTTTAGGTTTTGTTTGAAGGATTTCGCTGTTAGTACCCTCAACTGTTAAATAATAAAATCCGTTGGGTGCAGTACGGGGCAAGGTTTCAGTTCTTCCAGAATAATCACTTGCAGAAATGTAGTATTCAATTATTGTATCTTCCAATTGACCCGGAATGCAAGCTGCAAAGGAATCAATACCTGTCATTTCAGTTAATTGTATATTATTCCATAGAGTTTGTCCCTCAGTTCTCCAATATACGTTTAAATTATCCTCTATTAATCCAGTTTCACTTCTGTCATCAATTGTAGTAATTATCTCAATTTCTTCAAAAGCTGGAACTCCAGCATCAAAACGACAGTGAGTAATTCTGAGCATGTATCGGTCAAAAATGCCCATAGTACGACAATGCAGTGCATCATAATAATACCATGGGTGAGAGGTATTATTGTAAAATCCTATTACTTCATAACCCGGCATTACATCCTGGTAAGTTTGTATTGCATTATCATCAGCATCTATTCCAAAAAGAGGAACGAAAACTTTTTTATTCAGAATTAATGAATTTGTATACCCAGCAACACTATTTCCATTATAGGAATCGCAAAAAACTCTAACTATTTTATATGGACGATCATAACAATTTGTTAATAAATCCACTTCTTCAACAACAGTTTCGATCCTATCATATTCAGGATGCCAGAGGGGTAATTGTTTAATGAGAATGGTTTCTTCATCGAGCAATTTAGCAGCACAGTCAATGTGTTGGATTCCGTAGTCTTCAGTATTTGAAACGAAGTTATAGTTTTCGATGCCATTATATAGTTCAACCTGATAAATAAAATCTTCAGGATTCCAGAGAATTGAATTTTCATTTAACATTTGCTGGGTTGAGAACGCTGTTCCGTGACCATCTGTCATTATATTCCCACCTGTTAAAAAGGCAGGTAATTGATGAAGTGGGCACTCAAAATATTCTGCAAGAGCAGCATTCACTGCATCATCATCTTCATGGTCGCGACCGGTAGGATCAAGAAGCCCTCCGGGAACCCATGGATAACCTTCGAAAATAGGGTCAACAATTCCCCAGTTCCCATCTCCATCAAAAATACATTGAGGTCCCCAATCACGCGTCCAGCAGGAATTTGTTGGTGCATATATGAATTGGCAGTGAGTTAAATTGATATTCCAGGAAACAAACATAGCAAGAGCTGATGAATGTTGAATTGAGTTTTCGACTAATACATAAATCGTATCATCTTCTGCAAATTCTACAACAAGTGGCATTGGAATTGATAAGGGCCAGCGAATTAGAGTTCCCCACACAGGTTCCCATTCTGCACACATGCGAACAGGCTGTGCAGGTTGACACCAGATATGGGAAATAATTAGTAAAAAAAATATAAAGAATTGGATCTTATAAAATCTCATAACTCCTCAAATAAATATTGGAGCGGGTTACGGGGTTCGAACCCGCGACCTTCAGCTTGGGAAGCTGACACTCTACCAACTGAGCTAAACCCGCTTAACATCTAATTCATAAACTTTCTACGATCTTTGGTAAAGTAGAAGCCAATGCTTCTTTAAGTTCATTAAGCTTCAATTCATCGAGTTCACCTGTCCATTCATCCATGAACATTTTCTTGAATTCAATGGCAAGGCAGCAGGCAGAATCAGGGAAATTCTTGTGTATCCAGCGGGAAAAATGTCCACCCGCAAATTTAATATTTATACGAACATCCAGGTTCCTGTTAAAGAAATCAAATTTCTGGAGGTTATGTTGAATTTCATAAACCAGCGGTATCCATTTCTTGGGCATATTATTTGTTCCCAGAATTATCTCCGGATTCTTCGAGGGATTGTCAGCAGGCGCTTTAATACCGTTTCTTCGATGATTATAAGAATGGATATCATAAACGAAAAATGTACCGAATTTTTTCTCCATTTCCAGAAAGTGAAGTTTTACAATTCTATAGAATCCTTCGTATTTCCTGTAAGATTCCATTAGAACTTCTTTCGATGGAGGGTTTTTCCGTACGCTTAAACCCCAGGAATCTTTCGGTTTCAGGTAAACACTCTTTTCCCGTGACCTATTCAGATCAACTTCGAACCTGCTGGTATCAACAATAATTCGATTATTACAGATAGCTGTGAATTTCTCTGTAAAAGGATCTTCTTCATAGAATTGGGTCTGCTCGGAAATTGTCAGGTTCTTTTTTACAGCTTCAGACAACTCATGCCCGTTATGAATGGCAGTACAAACTATGGGATAGTCGTATTTAAAATCAAATTCAGCTAACATTTGTCCTATTCCACCATTAACTCTACATCTTCATCAGGTTCAGAAATAATGATAGCTACATTCTCAAAATATTTATTGGCAACACGCTGAATATCTTCTTGCGATATCTGCCTGTAAATATCGCTCACTCTGTCGATGTAGTCATATCCCAATCCGATCGCTTCATAATATGTTATGTAATAAGGCATTGAATTTTCATTGAGAATTGTACGCATCATCTTTTCATGTTCTTCAATTGCGCTGGTTATTTCTTCTTTGCTTACTTCTTCAGTTTTTAGCTTCTCCAGTTCATTTTGCATAATACGGACAAGGTCATCTTTTTTATCTATCGAGGTTTGACTGATCAAGCGGAACAATCCGTCTACTTCACCATAATTATAATCCGGATATGCATAATAAGCCAGATCGTTTTCTCCGCGCACAGCATTATACAAACGTCCTCTTGCACCGGAAAGAAGCGTTTTTATCAATTTCATTACTTCAAAATCATCGTCATTTATGGATGGCGCTTTGCAGCCCAGATCTATATTTACTTGTTCAAATTTATATTCATTCACAAATGTATCATTTAAGCCGGATGTGATGGAATAAAATTTTTCGTTATTGATCTTCTTATTGGTAATGTGAGCTTTGATCTCGGTGGCAATATCTTTTGCTTCATCCAGGTTCATATCTCCAAAAAGAGTAATGATCACTTCCCTGGATTTGAAAAAATTCTTGTGAAGATCGAAAAGATCTTCTTTATTTAAATTAACTATAATATCTGTTAATTCTTTTTTGGAAAGTCCGGCACGATAATCTTGGTAAAGAACCGATTTCATGAAATCTCTATGCACAATTTCAGCTTGGCTTTTTGATCTGTTATAATCTGCTTTCACTTCTTCTTTGGCCAGGTTCAGTTCTGTCTTTTCAAACGTAGGATTTTTAAAAGCATCAAAGAGCATTTTTTTAAATGCAGAAAAATCATCTTTCAGGCATTTGAATTCAATGAATGTTCCTTTGGTGGAAGTGTTTACATCCAGTGAAACTGCGTGATCTTCCATCCATTCAGAAATATCGAGGGAACTGTAGTTCTTTGAACCGCGGAACATCTGCTCGAACATAAAAGAGATAGTTCCGGCATTTTCCAATGTTTCATAATCGCTGGATATCGGAAGTTGGATAACGCATTTCAAAAGTGGCTTTTCGGTGTTTCTTTTATACAAAAGAGTCAGGTTGCTCTTAACCTGGATTTTCTCGATATCAGATTTTTCAGATGCTGTTTCGTCTCTTTTTTCCAGGGTGGATTTTGTTCCCAGCGGAACTGCATAGAACACAACACGGTTTTTGGGAAGAAGATGTTTCTTCATAGCATCCTGCAAATTTTCCGGGATTAGTTTTTCTAATAAAGCCAGATGTGCCTGATAATAATCGGGAACACCATACATCATCATTGTCCAGCCGATCTGGTTTGCATCTCTACCTACACTGGGAGTGGACAGAAGTTTATGTGCTTTTGTTCGATTTATCAGGTTCTGGATATGTTCCTGCTCTATTCCTGACTCGCTGTATTTTTCAATTTCACTGTCTATAATAGATATGATCTCTTTAACTTTGGAAGGGTCTTTTGCTTCAAAACTAATTTCTATAGTTCCTTCCGTATCGATATCACTTCCGCTTGCATATCCATAAACATAATTAACCAATTTAAGTTCTTCTACCAGTTTATAACGGATAGGAGATTTTCTTTTTCCAAAAAGGATATCCATGGCTGTATTCAGTGCAGGTATATCGCCAAAATCTGCGGTGGGAATGATTGTAGTAGAGAAAACCAGCGGTTGCTCGACATCGAATTCTTCGATGTATTCCAGGCTGCCCGACCTGGGATTCTGAACAGGCAGATAAACTGGATCGAGTTGTTTTCTTGGAAAATCTTTAAATGATTCTTCTACCTGCGAAAGCATTTCTTCCGCATTAAAATCTCCCACAACAACGAATATCATATTATTAGGTGCATATCTTTGTTTATAATAATCTTCAAGCTCATCCCTGTTTATGGTTCTATAAAGTTCTGTATAACCGATGATGGGATATTTGCTGTTGGAATTAGGATAGACAAGTTCGTTATTTCGTTGATATATCCTGGAACGAGGCGGGGTGGAACGCATCACTATCTCTTTGAGAATAACCTGCTTCTCACGGGCAACTTCAAAGGAATCACAAACACATGCTTGCATCTGTTCGGAGAGGATTTTCAAAGCTTCGTCTTTGTACTGTTTTTCCACAGCTATATAAAATGCAGTAGCCGTATAAGTGGTGTAGGCATTCACCAGTGCTCCCATTTCTTTTCCCATCTTTTCATATTCGTCTTCTGTGCGAAAGGTGGTGGTTCCACTGGAAACAATATGTTCCAGATAGTGAGATATTCCCGCTCCTAGGTATTTGCCTTCATTCACAGAACCGGTTTTTACAAAACAGTAAAATCCGATCGATTCATTAAGGTTATTTTCTTTTACAACTATCTCCATCCCGTTGGGAAGCGTCTTATGCAATAGCTCATTACCATACAGCTGTGCCAATAACATTACAAACACAATTAGAATTAATACTTTTTTCACTCTTCCTCCATATAATTCACGATTCATTTATGTATTAAAATTTGTAAATTAAAATAGCATTTTTTATTCCATAGAAAAATGATAATGCTGAAATAGTGAATTGAATGGACTTGACTCGTAGCGAGTTTACGAGTATGAGTCAAGAACAGTAAAGAACCCAGCAACTGCCGGATTCCTAACGGTTGTTGTTACAATCGTTCCCAAAGAAGAAAAAATGCTCTCGTTCCCAAAGCTTTAGGACGTTAAATGCGAAGCATATTTAACTGTTCCATCTTTGGGAACGAGGACAAGGTTGGGTTTTGGGAACGCAATGAAATCTTTACTTTTTTAACATTATAAAACAAATGTAAAAAAACAAAAGATTTGACAAGAATTCGAATGATATTCAATTTCGCTTTTGTAAATAACAAATTAAAAAATAGGAGGGCGTATGAAAAAGACGATTTATTTTATTTTATTTTTATTTATAACAGGAACTCTAATGGCAGATTGGGATATTACTGAAAGTCATGGTATGCATTATCCACAAATGCCTGATCCCACTGGTTATGATGTGGATTGTAACGATCCACGCATATTAGCAGATGATTTTCTTTGTACACAATCCGGACCGATACGTGAAATTCATATCTGGATTTCTCAAAGATATCAAACTGGGGAGCCAATTCCTCCACCAATATTAAATATTTATCTGAGCATCCACACAGATATCCCGGCAGCTGGAAGTCCTACTGGATATAGTATGCCAGGTGAACTCTTATGGTCTGATGATTTTGGTGTAGGGCAATTTATCATACGAGAACCCGCTTATGAAGGTCTTCAAGGCTGGTTTGATCCATGGATACCAGAATTATGGCTTGGTGATCATATTTGGTACTGGCAAGTGAATATTGAACCAATTTTAGATCCTTTTGTGCAGATAGAAGGTGAAATATACTGGCTTGATGTAAGTATTACAAGTCCCGAAGAAATTGGCTGGAAAACTTCTTTAGATCATTGGAATGATGATGCAGTATATTATGACCAAGATTTTCCACCTTTTTTCTGGATTGATTTAATAGACCCAGAACCACCTTTTGAATCTCTCGATATGGCATTTGTTATTGGAGGTGATGATTATCCGAAACCTGTAGAACTATCATCATTCACAACATTATATGCCAACGGAAATGCAATCCTCAATTGGACAACCCAATCCGAAACCAACAACCTGGGCTGGAATATTTACAGAGGAGAGACAGAAAATGCCCTTGAAAACAATACAACATTTTGTCTTAACAACTCCGGGCTTATACCGGGTGCTGGTACTACAACCGAACCCACAAATTACCAATTTACCGATGAGTACGATGTAATCGTAAATCAAACATACTGGTACTGGCTGGAAACTGTAGATGGCGGTGGGAATACGGATAACTACGGTCCTGTTACTTTAACCATACCGGAAGAAGAACCTGTTCCTGTATTACCGCAGAATACTTTCCTTTGCAGCAATTACCCTAATCCGTTCAATCCGAGTACATTTATTGAGTTCTCTATCAAAGAAGGCGAGACCGGTAAGTTGACCATTTACAATACAAAGGGACAGGTTATTGAAACCAGAACTTATGAAGCCGGTTCCGATTATTACAAATGGGATGGAACCGAATATGGTTCCGGTATTTATTTCTACAAACTGGAAACACAAAGCTATACAGAAACCAAAAAGATGATAATGCTGAAATAATTATTTGAATGGACTTGACTCGTAGCGAGTTTACGAGTGCGAGTCGAGAACATTCATTATCAAAAAAAAGGGTTGAGCGTAAGTTCAGCCCTTTTGTTTTTACTCTCGTTCCCAAAGAGGGAACAGTTAAATATGCTTCGCATTTAATGTCCTAAAGCTTTAGGAACGAGGACAAAAAAAAAATAATTAATTTGACAAAAAAATAAAAATAAACACTTTCGAATCTGTACAAAAATTCAAAACTACTTTGTACAAAATGAAAAACTTTTAAAAACATTTATTAGGAGGAGTGTATGAAAAAAACAGTTTTATTTATTTTAGGGTTTTTGTTTGTGGTTAGTTTGGCGTTTGGGCAATCTGTTGTGATAAACGAAATGTCACAAGGAAGTGATGGAGCTAAAGAATGGGTGGAATTGCTTGTAGTAGAGAATAACATCGATATACGCGGATGGGAACTGGGTGATAATGATGACGGTATTTGGCACCCTATCGTGGAATTCACAACTCATTTAGATTGGTCTAATTTAGCACAAGGAACAATAGTAGTTATTTATAATGGTGGTGATATTGACGCTACAATAACCGCAGCTGGTGGAGAAGATACAGATTTTTCTGATAATGTTGTTATTATCCCAGAATCAAATACAACTTATTTAACAGATATTGGAGGTTGGCCAGGTTCGGGAGTTTTTGGTAATACTGATAGAGATGACTGTGCTGCAATCCAGAATGCAACAGATGTAATTATTCACGATATGGCAATAACACACCCAACAGCAACGGTAGATAGCCCAATCAGCGGAAATGTAAAGTATTTCACTGAAGATTCTCTAGTAGAATTGGTTATAGATTCTAATTGGACAGAAGCGGCGTCATCAAATGGTACTCCAGGTTTAGGAAACGGTGGAAACAATACGACTTGGATTGAGGGATTACTCCCCGTCACCCTCACCTCTTTCACAGCCCAATTTATAAATGATAATCTCACTATTCTCTGGACGACCCAAAGTGAAACAAGCAACCAAGGCTGGAATATCTACCGTGGAGAAAGCGAGAATGCTCTTGAAAACGATGAAACTATCCAGATAAATAATACAGGTCTCATAGAGGGTGCAGGTAATTCCAGTCAACCCATAGATTACTCATTCCAGGATGAATACACCGTTGTAGAAAACAACACATACTGGTACTGGTTGGAGAGTGTGAGCTATTCCAATGATACGGAGATTTACGGTCCCATTTCGCTTACTATTCCCGAGGGAGCAGTAATTCCGGAACTTCCAACTCTCACTTTTATGAATTCCAATTATCCCAACCCATTCAACCCGGAAACAATAATAGAATTTTCTATAAAAGAAAATGAAACAGGAACTTTAACAATTCATAATACAAAAGGACAGGTTTTGGAAACTCACAATTACGAAACAGGGGAACATGAACTTACCTGGGATGCCACACAATACGGTTCCGGTATTTACTTCTATAAACTGGAAACACAAAGCTACACCGAAACCAAAAAAATGATAATGCTGAAATAATGATTTGAATGGACTTGACTCGTAGCGAGTTTACGAGTGCGAGTCGAGAACAATCATTACATCTGGCAACTGCCGGATACCGACCACCCGCAGGTTCAGGTTTGCAGCCTGAACCAAACGTTTCGGTTCAATCAAAATAATTGAACCAGCAAAAGCGCAAGGTCAGCCCTTTTTTGTTTGCACAAATTATAATTAATTTGACAGAAAGTAAATAATTAACAATTTCGATTGTTGTAATATAAATTTAATCTAATAAATCTGTGAGTGTTGGTTTGTAAAGTGAGGAGGAAAAATTATGCCCTTTAATTATGAATTTATAGAGATTCTTTACATTTTGCTCCCGGGCATAATTTCAGCATATGTCTTTGATTCAATTAGATTTAATGAGAAGAAGAGCGATTTACGGTTTGTTTTTAAAGTTTTTATCTTTTCTACAATATTTCATTTCATTCATGAAAATACATTTTTACTCATAAGTATTATTTCTGTAGTATTAGTACCTGTAATTGTTAAATATGCCATCTCAAGTTTCAGTACAATTGCCATAAATCTAAAAATAACAAGAAAAAGCGATACTATAAATGCTTGGATTAAAATATTAGATAAATACGAAAACAGGTTCATTGCCATTCATTTCAAAGATGGATCTCGTTTATTTGGTTATCTGATTATTACATCCAGTGATATAAATGAAGGACTTATGATGATGACCTATTGTGGTTGGATTAATAGTAAAAATGAAGTACTATACACTGATCATGATATTTTAGTTAAATTCGATAATGTAGACTATATCACATTTTATCCTGAGAATAATCAAAAGGAGCAATTATGAGTGAAAAAAAGCAAAGCAGTAGAAAACCAGTGATAATAAAGCATACTATTGTTAGACCTAAGCCTACCAGAAAACCAGTTAAACCTTCTCCACCACCAAGCAAACCTAAAACTAAATAATAATTTAATTGCATAGGTTTGTCATTTTATGTCAAACTGATTTGCAAACAAAAGAATTTGTTCTAAAGGTGTGAAGCAATGAAATATAAAGATGTTTGGGACACAGAGTACAAAGAGCAATACAATCAATATCGGTGGATTGGTCAGATGCAAGCGGCTGTTCTTACATTCTATGGTTTAGTCACTACCTTTATTCTAGCAGCAATGACGGTGCTCCGTCCACAGTCACCGAATCCAAACTATTACCTTTGGCTTGCCGGGATTATGATCGGGATTGGCTTCATTGGAATACTAGTTGGATATGGTTTGTTCCGTTCGCGCACCATGCAGTGTAGAACGAATTTGTATTTAAAAACTCTCCTTTTTCAAATGGTTTTCAACGTAAAAAACATTGAGTCTATTAAGAACTCAGCGATACGATTCCGAAGTCTATGTTCCACCCAAGGTCACTTCAAATTGTGGGATACTATGAACATTGCCATTCTTATCGCCTTTTATTCTGGAGAGGTCCTACAACTTGTTGGTGTTTTAACGATGTTAGTAATCGGGGGGGTGCTTTGCTTAAACCAAGCGGTTGTGATTGGTCTGGTGTTTCTGGTCTTATTTGTAGTTCTTACACCTATACTGATTCAACATCTGATGAATAAAGAAAGGGACCTTATGAAGAAAGAGTACTTAGATGCAGCGAAGGAGCAAAACGTAGAGCAGATACTGAAACGCTTAGAGCTACCTAAGCTAGTCGAACCTAAATAGCCAAAATCAATCCCTGCCTAAAAGTGGAATAAGCAAAACAACAAACAGTTTTGTGGTTTTTAAAATGTTAAACACTACTTAACGTTTCGATTCTCCGGCAAAAGCATTCGATGAAGAGTTTCAAAACCCCAGATTCATCGTTAGTTTCATAGAAAGATTTTCTCTAGCATTCGTATAACTTCGGCTTGGCAAGCAGAAATATGTAGTGTTTTTCAAACGATGATTAATAAATCTTCAAATTCATATAAAAAAATCCTTGTCATTAAATCTCTCATTTTAGATTCTATCACTCTATTTATAACGTGGAGTGTATATGAAGAAAAGGTGTCTGGTGGCAACCGGTGGAGGAGATTGTCCGGGTTTGAACGCAGTTATCAGGGCAATCGTAAAAAGGGCATCGAAAGAGAAAAATTGGGAGATCATCGGCAGCATCGATGCCTTCAATGGCATTTTGCAGGACCCGATGGAAATAAAAACCTTAGATCTGCAATCTGTGGCAGGTATACACGTTCGTGGTGGAACAATTCTGGGAACTACAAATAAGAATGGCCCTTTTGCCTGGCCAGTCCAACAAAAAGATGGAACCTGGAAAGATGAAGACCGTTCTGCAGATATGCTTCGCAAACTGGAATTCCTGAATGTTCAAGCCGTAATAAACATTGGTGGTGATGGTTCACAAAAAATATCTCAACGACTTTATGAAATGGGTTGCAATATTATCGGAGTTCCCAAAACCATAGATAACGATCTATGTTTAACAGATTATACATTCGGTTTTCCAACAGCAGTGGAAACGGCTACGGAAGCGCTTGATAAGCTGGTTACAACTGCTGCCAGTCATAATAGAATATTTATCATGGAAGTTATGGGACGTGAAGCCGGATGGATCGCTTTGCATTCTGCTGTAGCAGGTGGGGCAGAAGTATGTCTGATCCCGGAAATTCCTTATGATATTGAAAAAGTTAAGAAGCGGATATCAAAACGTATTATTAATGGAAGAGGATTCGTTAATATCGTGATCGCAGAAGGTGCTTTTCCCAAAGAAGAAAATTATCAAAAACATACACACGGTGCGGGTATCCAACTTATGAATCTGCTTAAAGATTCTGGTGTAGAAACAGATATCCGGGTTACTATCCTGGGACATCTTCAACGCGGAGGTATACCCATTGCGTTCGACAGGATACTAGCAACCCAGTTTGGAGTGAAAGCCTTTGAAATGGTTCTAAAAAAGGATTTTGGGAAAATGGTTGCCCTGCGAGATAAAAAAATCATCGCTGTTCCAATCGATGAAACAATAGAAAAGTATAATCTGGTTAATGTTAATTCTGATCTTGTAAAAACTGCCAGAAGTATTGGAATATGTTTTGGAGATTAATAGAAGGGTTATACAAAATGAAAAAAGACTGTCTTTCTGAGGAAATCTTACATAGGCATTCGACGAAGAATCCGCCTAAGTTGGACAAGTTTCATTATAAGCGGAGATCCTTCGATGGAAAAGCAGGCAGAATTTCTCAGGATGACAAAAACATTCTATTATGCAGTATCATTAATTAATATGTATTAGGAGAATTGATGTCAAAAGATAAGGTGGCAATATTAACTGCCGGAGGATTGGCTCCCTGTATATCATCCACAATTGGAAGACTGATCAAGAACTATACCAAAGTTGTACCTGATACCGAGATTATTGGCTATTTAAACGGATATAAAGGACTTCTATTAGGAAATTATATAAGCGTTCCGAAAAATGTGCGGGATTCTGCAGAGTTACTATATAACTTCGGAGGTAGCGTTTTCGGTAATAGCAGAGTAAAACTTACAAATATTACAGATTGCGTAAAGAAAGGATATGTAAAAAAGGGTGAAAATCCACTTAATGTTGCCGCAGAGCAATTGATGAAAGATGGTGTTACTATTCTCTATACAATCGGTGGTGATGATACGAATACTTCGGCAGCAGAATTGGCAGATTACCTCGCTTTAGCCGGTTATAATCTTACTGTAGTTGGTATTCCCAAAACCGTGGATAATGATATGGAACCTATTCATCAAACACTGGGTGCCTGGACTGCTGCAGAACAGGGCGCAATTTTTTTTGAAAATATAGCTAATGAAAATACAACCAGTTCCAGACAGTTGATAATTCACGAAATTATGGGACGTTATAGCGGATGGCTTACTGCATCCACAGCGTATGAATATCGTAAAAGATTAAATAAACGATCTTTCCTGCCGGATATTTTATTAGCTAAAGAACGCTGGGATATCGATGCTGTTTATATTCCGGAAATACCCCTGAAGCTGA
Organism: Candidatus Cloacimonadota bacterium; assembly: GCA_030621085.1. Lineage (GTDB taxonomy): Bacteria > Cloacimonadota > Cloacimonadia > Cloacimonadales > TCS61 > JACNIV01. Next base: position 75,670 of record JAUXIJ010000002.1, read on the forward strand.
ATAAAGAACTTGATAGATTAAATAGATTAATGGATGAAAAAGATAATGTGAATATTTTTCTCAGCGAAGGTGCCGGTATCGAGACGATCGTAGCTGAAATGGAATCGAAAGGTGAAGAGGTTGGCAGGGATGCTTTCGGACACATTAGAATAGACGAAATAAATCCGGGACAGTGGTTTGCCGGAAAATTTTCTAAATTATTGAAAGCAGAAAAAACTTTAGTTCAGAAGAGTGGATATTTTGCACGTTCTGCCGCTCCCAACAAGCGTGATATTTATCTGATATTCCAAACTGCGGATATGGCTATGAAAGCTGCTTTGAATGGACAAAGCGGTGTAATTGGATTGGATGAAGACAACAACAACAAAATGAGTGTTATCGATTTTTCCCGCATAAAAGGTGGTAAACCTTTTGATACAAATCAAAAGTGGTTCCAACAAATGCTGAATGATATAGGACAAATAAGATAGGTGGAGATATGAAAATAAAATTTAGAGATGTAAGTTCCGGCATTGTAGAAGCAAGAGCTATCATCGAGATAGTTCCCGGAATTTTTATTAATGAAGTAACCATTCTTAAAAAGGATGGAGATATCATTGTGGAACTGCCACAGAAAAGTTTCCGAGGTAAAGATGAACGTATGCATTATTTGCGCATTCTTACTTTTGAGAATGAAAATAAGGAAACGATCTGGAAAATGGAAATTAAAGAGGAATTTCTGAAGTGGCGTAAAGAAAACAAAAAGGTGCTGATTTACGAATCATGATAATATGCAGAAAATGAAAGATAAAGTATTCCTGGTAGGTGTGTTCTGGGGTAAAACATCCCGCGAACATTACGACGAATCCATGGAAGAATTATACCACCTGGCAAAAACAGCGGAAGTAGAAGTTGTGGATTCATTTGTACAATCCCTTAAAAAACCTGATACAGCCACCTATATTGGTAAAGGCAAATTGCAGGAAATAAAGAGTATTGCTCAAAATTCTAAAGTTAATACGCTAATATTTAATAATAATCTCTCACCTTCACAATCACGTAATATTTCCAATATAACAGGATGCAATGTAGTGGATAGAACAGAACTCATTCTTGATATTTTTGCTAAACATGCCCGCACCAGGCAGGCAAAATTGCAGGTGGAAGTTGCTCAATTGGAATATGCTTACACCAAGCTGAAACGAATGTGGAAGCATCTCTCCCGGATACAGGGTGGTATCGGTTTCCGTGGACCCGGAGAGACCCAGATTGAAGTGGATAGAAGGCTCATCCGTAAACGAACATCCATCCTGAAAAAGAAATTGAAAACTATTGAAAACACATCGTTAACAAAGAGAAAAAAGAGAAAAAATATAATCTCAATTGCGTTGGTCGGCTATACTAATGCCGGGAAATCTACATTATTTAACAGGCTTACAAAAGAGAACCGCTACACAGCCGATCAGCTTTTTGCTACCCTCGATTCAAAATCACGCTCTCTATATATCGATCAAAGTGAAAAAATGATGATAACAGATACAGTCGGCTTCATCAGGCAACTTCCACACAAACTTGTCACATCTTTTCATTCCACTTTGCTGGAGGTAATAGAAGCAGATCTGCTGCTGCATGTAGTAGATGTATCGCGATCTAATATTCTGGAATTAATGGATTCTGTTCATAGTGTATTGGAAGAGATCGGAGCAGCTGACAAGAACATCCTGGTAGTTTTTAATAAAACTGACCTGGTTGGTGGTAATCATTTCCTTTTTCTAAAAAAGAAATTGATGTTAGAATACCCTGATAGTATTTTTATTTCTGCTAAAAATGGAGAAGGAATGGAAATGCTTGTTGAAAAGATGAGTGAATTTATCATAAAGAAAAGTGTAGTTATTACATTGGAAGTGCCTGTTAAACTATCAAACCTGATTTCTTTCATCTATGATAATGCTGAAGTTCTGGAAGAAGATTTTAATCCTGAAAATAATATGAGAATAGTAACAATAAAAATTGCTCGACAATTATTACCGAATATAAAAAAACAAATTGAAGATTTTAAATTGAAAAAGGAATTAGGAATTTAACACAAAATGAAAACTACACACTTAATTATTAATGGCGATTCGAGGAACATGTCCGAATTGAAGGACAAATCTATCCAGTTAATAATTACTTCCCCTCCTTATTGGCAATTGAAAGATTATGGGACAAAAAATCAAATTGGATTTGATGATAAAGGATAAATAGTATGAATGAAGCATTGGTTCAATGGACTTTACTAAATAATTTAGACTTTTTGGGGAAATCATTAGAATTCAACATAGCATCTAAAAAAGGACAAGAGATTACAACTGATTTTGGAAGAATTGATTTTGTTGTCGAAGATTTTAAAGAAAATCAGCTAATTGTTGAATTGGAAACAATTTTAGATTCAAAAAGCAAATTAGAGTATTGTTTTAATCAAATACTTAACTATAAAAATGTTAAATTCTCAGATAAAACTGATTATTGTATTTTATACGCTTCTGAAACAAAACCAAAAAACAAACAAAAAATTAATAATTTCGGAAATAAAAACGATATTATAATTCGAACATATTCAACAAATAAAGTTAAGATTTTATATACTGAAACATTAGAAAGATTAAGTTTAAGTTTCGGATTAGCATTACCCAAACCTAAAACTTATACAATTTGCTATTTAAGATGGTTAAATAAAATACTAAAACCATTTTTAGATTTAAAAAAAGACACCTTAACATCTTCAGAATTAGCTAAATATTTTAGTTCATATAATACAACCAATTTTAAATGTTACATGAGATTAGCTTTGGATTTTGAAATGATAGAATATTATGGAAGAAATTTTGCAATTACAAGAAATGGAAAAGATTATATTAGTAATTTCAATCCAATAATATTTAACTCAAGTCCACGACAGCTTCCATCAATAGATTTATTGAATGAACAAAAAAGACTATTGCTAAAAATTTTAACGAATGGACATTGGACTGTTCATAAAATTAATATTTATTGGTTCTTAAGATTTATTGAAGTTACAAATGGCGAGTGGATACCAAATGTAAAGGAATTCGAACAACAAAAATTAGATTTGGTAAATGGTTTGTTTGGTGTTTCTTACAAAAAAAGAACAATGTATGAACTGCTTAATTTTACCTGTAATTTTTGTATGGAATTAGGATTAGTTGATAGAATAAAGTCCAATGGGAAATACGATAGAATTTTTCTAACTCCTTTAGGAATAGAAGTCAATAATATCTTCAGTCTTGATTTACAGGCTAAAAAAAGCAGGCTAAATTTAAGTTTTAAGTATTTAGAATAATGGAAGAAATATTATTAGGAAATTATCTTAAAAAAAACTATGAAATTTATGATAGATTTACTTTTGATCAAGTTTTTAAATTTTTATTATCAAATGATTTTGAACACGAAGAAGCAAAAGATATAATTATGAATAATTGTGCTTTAAGTGCATTAGTTTTACAAGAAAGGATACACAATGAATATTATTATAGGATTTCAGTGAATGAAGAAATTTCAGAAGATTTGAATGAATTTATAAGTGAGATCGCAGAAAAAATTATTAATCTAGATGGAAAAGAATGTAAACAATTTTATGAATTCTTAAAAAATAGAACTAATAATACACAGAACGATTTAAAAAAATATCAAGAATCAAATATTACAAACAAATCTTTTAATTATATAGACGATTGTAAATATAATGTAAAACATGGAGCTAATAGAAGGAAAATTCAGACAATTTACAGTAAGCTTCAGGTTGATATTCCAAATAAAATAGAACCTGCTCCCGATGAGTGGGACAGGTTGTATAATGTTGATTTCTTTATTAAAATAAAAGAGAAATATATCGGATTACAAATTAAACCGATAAGTGAAGTCTCTCAGATTCCTGAAATCTATAAAGAACGCAAATTACAAGCAGAAACACATCGTAAATTTACTGCAAAATTCGGAGGTAATGTTTTCTACATTTATTCAATAAAAAATGGGAAAAAGAAAGAAATCCAAAATAAAGAAGTTATAGATGAAATAAAAAAAGAAATTAAAAGATTGGAGTAGTAATATAGAATTATATGGACATATAAAATTAATAAAAAATTATAGTTAAAAATAAATAAAAAAAGGAGAGAGAAAGTGATTAGTAATTTTCAGGAAATTATTTCCACAAATGCAAAAGGAATGAAAAAATCTGCAATTCGTGAACTTCTTAAATTGGTAAAAGATCCCGAAATTATTTCATTTGCCGGTGGTCTTCCAGCCCCGGAAACTTTTCCCAGAAAAGAACTTATAGGTATTGTGCAAGAAGTGATCGAGCAGGATGGAGCTGCAGCTCTTCAGTACGGTGCTACCGAAGGTGACGATAGGTTACGAGAACTTATCATGGAGAATTATAAGGAACTGGGTTTCGATATAACCATAGACAACATCATGATCACTACAGCTTCACAGCAGGGTCTCGATCTACTGGCGAAAATATTTATCGACCGTGGAGATAAAGTGCTGGTAGGTCTTCCTTCATACTTGGGTGGCTTGCAGGCATTTAATGCTTATGGTGCAGATATGATTGGTATCGAATTTGACGAACATGGTATGCGCTCTGATAGAGTGGAAGAGGTTCTGGCAGATTTGAAAGCAAAAAGCGATATGCCAAAATTCATCTATATCATACCTGATTTTCAGAATCCGGCTGGAGTAACAATGCCCGAGTTCAGACGTAAAGAAATTCTGGCTCTTGCCAAGAAATATGATGTGCTCATCGTGGAAGATAGTCCATATAAACAGATTCGCTTCGAAGGAGAAGACCAGACCAGTATTTTTGCTTTGGATAATACCGGTCACGTGATCAACCTGGGAACATTCTCCAAGATCTTCTTACCCGGTTTCAGGATAGGTTGGGTGATAGCTCATAAAGATATTACCAATAAATTCATTATGGCAAAACAAGGGACAGATCTCTGCACATCACCGTTTGTTCAGAAGATTTCTGCAAAATACATTGAAAAGGGATACTTTAATAAAAATCTAAAGCAGACAATTCAAAATTACAAAGAGAAGAAAAATATTATGATCGCAGCTTTTGAAAAACATATGCCGGAAGGTGTAACCTGGACAAATCCCGAAGGTGGATTGTTCCTGTTTGTAACCTTGCCTGAATATATGGATGCCCAGGAATTATTCCTGAATGCAATCAAAAAGAAAGTTGCTTTTGTAGTAGGAAGTGTATTCCATTGTGATGGAAGCGGCAAGAATACAATGCGTATAAATTTCTCTTATGCATCAAAAGAACAGAACGAAGAAGGTGTGATACGGCTGGCTCAAGCTATTAGAGAATTAATGAAATAGATGAGCTGACCAAAAATAAGATAGTATAAGTAGAAGTCCGTCTTGCTTTTCTGCAGGGGAAGGAAATTTGAGGGAAATTAATGTAGCTGTAATCGGTGCAACCGGTGCTGTAGGCAAAGAGATCGTAAAAGTGCTGGAAGAAAGAAATTTTCCAGTTGCAAACCTTGTACTACTGGCTTCCCAAAAATCTTCAGGTGAATACATTAAATTCAATGGCAAAAAAATCGAAGTAAAAGAATTAACAAAAAACAGTTTTAAGAATATCGATTTTGCTCTATTCAGTGCCGGAAGTTCTATCAGCAAAAAGTATGCTCCTTTTGCAGTTAAAGCGGGTGCGGTGGTCATTGATAACAGCAGTGCTTTCCGTATGGATAACCAGGTTCCTCTGGTTGTGCCGGAGGTTAATCCGCAGGATGCTTTCAAACACAATGGCATTATTGCTAATCCAAATTGCTCCACCATCCAGCTTGTGGTTGCTCTTAAACCTGTTTACGATAAAGCTGGCATTAAGAGGATAATCGTTAGTACTTATCAATCTGTTTCCGGAACCGGGAAAAAAGCTATCGATGAACTGATAAAACAAACTAAAGCTATCTTGAATAAAAAGAAGATAGCACGTGAAGTATATCCGCATCAAATTGCTTTTAACATCCTGCCGCAAATCGATGAATTTGAAAATAATGCTTTCACCCGTGAAGAAATGAAAATGATCCACGAAACCAAAAAGATCATGCACGATGAGAATATTAAAATAACTGCTGCATGCGTACGTGTTCCTGTATTGTACGGTCATTCCGAATCGGTTTATATTGAAACGGAAAAAATCATGGATATAAGATCTCTAAAGCAGATCTATTTGAAAATGCCCGGCATTAAACTTGTAGATGATATTCGTAATGCTAAATATCCATTAGCAATAATGAGTGAAATTTACGATGAAGTTATGATCGGTCGATTGCGCAAAGACCTGGCAGTGAAAAACGGCATCAATATGTGGATCGTGGCCAATAATCTGCGCAAAGGTGCTGCACTTAATGCTATCCAGATCGCGGAATTATTGCTCGACCCAAAAGAGGGTTAATGAGGATAGTTGTTCAGAAATTCGGTGGTACTTCTTTGCAAACTGAAGAACTCAGGAAAAAAGCTGCTCAACACGTTCTACATAAAGTGGAAGAAGGATTTAAACCTGTTGTTGTTGTTTCAGCTATGGGTCGCAAAGGCAGCCCCTATGCTACCGATACTTTATTATCACTTGTTTTGAATATTAATAAAGATATTCATCCTCGTGAAAAAGACCTGCTTCTTTCCTGTGGTGAATTAATATCTGCCACGGTTATGGTTCAAACACTTAATAATCTGGGTATGCAAGCAGCAACATTAACCGGAGCACAAGCCGGCATTATCACAGATGACAAATTTGGAAATTGCCATGTGAAAAAAGTTATTCCTTTTCGAATTCATAAATTTTTAGAAAAAGATATTATACCGGTTGTTGCCGGTTTCCAGGGTATTAATGAAAATGGAGATATCACAACTCTGGGAAGAGGTGGCAGCGATACAACTGCTAGCGTTCTGGCTGTTGCTTTAAAGGCAGAATTGATCGAGATATATTCAGATGTAGAAGGAATTATGTCTGCTAATCCCAAAATAGTAGAGAAAGCACATTTATTGAAACATGTCAGTTACGATGAAGCAGTAGAGCTTGCTTACAAAGGCGCAGAAGTGATCCATCCGCGTGCTGTGGAAATAGCATCGAATGAGAGTATTCCGCTTGTGATAAGATCAACAGAAGATGGTAACAAAGGAACGATGATCCATCATATTAAAATCGACAGTCCTGTAACTGGAATAATTAACGGGAACAATATCTGTTATGTAAGGATCTATCCGAAGAAACATGGTGATTATGAAACCGGTTTGAAAGTTTTCCGGATTTTGACTGAAGTAAGTATAAGTGTCGATTTCATTGATATCAAGCCAGAGCAAATAACATTTATTATCAACACCGAAAACAAAATGGTAACAGAAAACCTGCTCCGTGGAAATCGCTTCAATTTTGAACTGAAAAATGACTATTCCAAAGTCTCCGTTGTAGGTTCGGGCATGACGGGACAGCCCGGCATCATGGTTAAAATCGTGGAAATACTTAACAAGAATCAGATCACGATCCATGGCTGTACAGATTCACACACAACCATTTCCTGCCTGGTAGATAAAGCACAGGAAAGTAAAGCAGTAAATGCGTTGCACGCTGGCTTTGAATTAGAATAATGAACATGAAAAAATTAATATTCATTATAATGTATTTTATACTTGTTAATTCAATTAATTCCCAAAATATTTCTGAAGAGCAGAATATAAAAAACAAACAATATCTGGTGAATCTCGATTTGAATGTTCTGGAAACGATCGATATCATGGTAATGTTCAATGATGCATCAAAACAATTACCGGATGACACTATAAATGGCATTTATACCTATCAAAAGTTTCTTTTTGATATGACTATGGAATGCAGCAATATAAGAAACGATATAAAATTATCAAAAGTTATGACTTCCAACGAAAGAGAAGAACATATTGCTATGATGTTTGCAACTATCAGACCTGAAGTTATTTATACATATAAAGAAATTGATAATTCACATGATTTGAAGAATCATGAAACGATAAATGAACTTCATGAAAGGATAAAGAAATATATAACTTTCCTGCAGAACGAAATAATAAAAAGTGATAAAAGCGTTATTGAAAATAAAAGTATCAGTAAATATTTTATGAATATTCATTCACAACATTTTATGTTCCAATTACTATCAGATTATATTGTCAACAGTGATAAATTAAGTGATAATAACCTTGAATATCTTTTAAAGATAGCTTTATCAATTGAAAATGCATTGGTTCCAGATAAAGCTAAACGATAATTGTTTGGAAAAAGATTTCCCAAAGAGTTGGAAATTATAATAAAAATAAGGAGATTATTATGAAAAAGTTACTTTTTGTAATCAGTTTTTTAATTTTTGCACTGCTGCTTTCTGCAAATGTGCTGGAGCAGTTCGAGGAGTTTAAAAGAGATATTTCACAACAAACGGAACAGTGGCAGGGAAAACATCAGTCAAACAGAAATTCACGTGATTATCAGATTGGCGACACGTTTGTTTTCTGGGCCTGGAATCTAACTGTAATGCCGCCACTCTGGATACAAACACCTGCAACCTGCAGGGCTGTTGGAGACCATTGCTACATCTTTGTTGCCGACGATCAATGGAATGTGCATATGAATCAGGCAGATATTGATATTGTATTGCCATACCTGGAAGATTACACAATGATCTCTACTGAATGGGGTGCCATTGAAATGGACGAAGCTCTTTTCGGCCCAATCCCGGATGAGCTCGATAATGACCCCAAAATAATTGTTTATTATTCTGAACTTGGTTCGTTTATGGGTACATCATTTGATGGTTATTTTAGTGCTTATAACCAGGTTACAGAACAGCAGGCACAGCAGATGAATCCACCCGGACACAGTAACGAATGTGAAATGATCTATATGACATGTTTCCCTTTAAATCCTACCGATCCTATCAGGATATCTGTTCTGGCACACGAACTTCAGCATATGATCCACTGGCTTGGAGATATAAACGAAGATACATGGGTAAATGAGGGTTGTTCGGAACTGGCAATGGTGTATTTTGGTCTGCCCGATCCGATCGTACAGTTTCCAAATAACCCGGATAATACGCTTACATTCTGGGATCAGGAATTCGCAGATTATGTGAAAGTTATGCTCTATTTCACATACCTCGAGGAGCAATATGATGCTGTGGGAGACAGTCTGATTAAAGACATAGTATCTGAACCAGCAAACAGTATCGCCGGCATAACCAATCAATTAATAGCAAATAGCATTAGCCAGTCATTTGAAGATATTTTTGTAGATTGGACTATTGCAAATTTTTTGGATGATCCCGAGGTTGAAAATGGACTTTATTATTATGAGAATCTAGAATTGCCGAATTTCAGTGTTGTTTACACTCATTCTTCCTATCCTGCCGGAAATAATGGTAGTGTTCATGACTGGGCTACAGATTACATACGACTTTATCCCGGAGATGGCAATCTGGAACTTGATCTCACAACCAGTTTTCCAATAGGTTTGGGAGTGATTCGCATCGGGAATGAAGGAGTTACTTCTACTGTCGATAAGTTTGTAGTTAATGGCACCTGGAATGGTGTACTTCCCGAATTGACGGAAGATTACAGCCAGATGATACTGGTATTTGCTAATAATGGTTATAGTGACGTTACCTATACTTATTCCATTGCAGAGGTCATTACGGACGTAGAGCAAGAGTTATTGAATACATCTGTATCACTGTCTAATTACCCCAATCCCTTCAACCCAGAGACAAAGATCAGTTTTTCCTTAACACAAACGTCCTCGTTTGTGACTCTTGAAATCTATAACTTAAAAGGTGAGAAAGTTCGTACTTTCAATTGTCACCCTGAGCTTGTCGAAGGGTCTGTTATTTGGAACGGCACTGATGAATCCGGCAAACCCGTTTCATCTGGGATTTATTTTTACAAATTAAAATCAGGAGACATTGAGATTACGAAAAAAATGTTGTTGATGAAATGATTATGAAATCACCTTTATCCACTCTCTTGAGATTAAGAGAGGGTCCGGGGTGGGTTTGAAAGGTTAATGAAATTAATTTAATATTTTATCATTCTATTCTTCAGAGTTGTTTGTTTGTTCTTATCATCACTGGTAGGTCACAACATGAAAAATGTTGAGGTTTGGTAAATCTACATAGAATATAATGATAAAGAAAATAACGGAGAAAGATAGATCCTGTGTGATCGAGATCGCTTCCAAAATATGGGAAGGTGACGATTACATAAGTTTTGTCTTTGATGAATGGGTAAACGATACTGACGGAAATTTCGCTGGTTTGTGGGAAAATGGTAAGCTGGTCGGTTTTGGCAGATTAAAGTTCCTTACTCCTACCGATATCTGGCTGGAAGGTTTGCGTAAAGATCCGGATAGTAATTCCAAAGGAGTAGGAGAAAAACTTTCCCAGTATTATTACAATTACTTACAGGGTAAGAAAATAACTTCGATAAGATTTTCTACTTATTTTGATAATATTGCTTCAATAAAGTTGAATGAGAAACTAGGATTTAAAAAAGTACTTACCCTGTCATTAAAATCTCTGGATCTGTCCAAAACAGAAAAGAATATCTCTGAAAAAATATCATCTAATATAGATTTTAAAAGTATAAAACAATTTGTGGAAAATTCATCTTATCTTCAAAAGAGCAAACGCTTCATCGGGAAAGGCTGGGTTGTATATAAATATTCCGAAAAGCTTCTGAGAACATTCTATGATGATGGTAATATCGTTGTGTGGTTGAAGGATGGATTAATCAAAGGTTCAGGTATCTGGGCGAAGGTAAATTATCCTGATGTCTTCTGGATTAGTTTCCTGGAAGCAGATAATTACGAGATATTCATTAGCATAAAAGACTATTTCAATTCAGTGGGCAGAAAAATGGGAAAAGAACACTTTGAAATTTTGATTCCTGATAATAAGTTGAAAGAATTCTGTAACAGATCAGGTTTTGAAAGCTGGGAACAGGAAAACGATTTCATGCTTTATGAATTGCCGCAGGAACTGATTAATAGAATAACTTCCGGAAGAATGTAATGATACCTAAAACCTTGCAGCTTTATAAATTTTCTGCTTATGGTTTTCTGAAAAATCTGCGTTTTTTCGATGCCTTTATTTTACTGTTTTTCAGGCAACAAGGAATAACTTTCCTGCAGATCGGAACGCTCATTTCGATACGTGAAATATCCATAACCATCCTGGAAATTCCCACCGGACTCATAGCCGATTGTTATGGTCGCAGAAATTCCATGATCTTTTCATTTTTATCTTATATCATTTCATTTTTCATTTTCTTCTTTTTCCCTAAATTTGGATTTTATGCAATTGCCATGATTCTTTTTGGAATGGGGGAAGCATTTCGCAGTGGCACCCACAAAGCTATGATCCTGGAATATCTGAAACAGAAGAATATCACCCACCTGAAAGTGGAATATTATGGGTTCACCCGCAGCTGGTCGCAAATGGGATCAGCCCTTGCTGCATTAATAGCCGGAGCTATCGTAATTTATTCCGGTGAATACAAATTTATATTTCTGGATTCTATCATTCCATATTTCTTTGCACTTTTCCTGATGATCTCCTACCCTAAAGAATTGGACGGATTTATCGAGAAGAAAAAACATCCCAATCTGATAAAAGAAATTATCATCAATATTGGCAATACTACACATGATTTTACAGGTATTTTCAAGAATCCAAAACTGAGGAAGGCACTTTTCAATTCTACTCTTTATGATGGATTATTCAAAACAGTGAAAGATTATATTCAACCTATTCTAAAAGCTTTTGCCATATCTGCTCCGGTATTCTTTTTTTTAAAAGATAAAAGAGATACAATCATCATTGCTATCGTATACTTCATGCTTTTTCTTTTGACATCATTTGCTTCCAGGAATGCACAAAGATTCAGGAATAAATTCAGGTCTTTAGCCGGTGCAATAAATTGGAGTTTTAGTTTCGGTCTTATCTTTGTTTTGCTGGCAGGTATTTTCTATCTCCAAAATCTATTAACAGTAACAATTGTCTGTTTTATTATGCTTTATATTTTTCAGAATGTTCGTCGTCCGATGAATGTGGCGTTCATCAGCGAGATCATTCCATCCCGGGTAATGGCATCGGGATTATCTGCCGAATCGCAGTTGAAAACCATTATTATAGCGGTTTTCTCACCTTTAATGGGATTACTCGCAGACAAGTTCGGGATCGGAATAGCTCTAATAATATTAACTTCCTTGACATTATTAGTTTTCCCACTGATTAGGGTAACAGAAAAAAAGAGTTCTTTATAAAAATTTTATCATAAATCAAGGAGAATTATGCTCAAAGACCTTATTTTAAAAAACCGCAGTTATCGCAGGTTTTTTCATGATAAAGACATAGATATAAAAACGCTGAAAGAATTAATTAATCTTGCTAGACTTACTGCAACTACTGCCAATCTACAATCACTTAAATTTATGCTTATTAACAATTCTGAAGAAAACGAAAAAGTTTTTTCCTGTCTTAAATGGGCTGGATATCTTAAAGATTGGAACGGACCGGAAGAAGGTGAAAAACCTTCAGCTTACATTATAGTTCTAAATGATGTTGAAATCTATCAGAACGCTTCTTATGATGTTGGATTAGCCTGCCAGTCCATTTTACTGGGTGCAGTGGAAAAAGGATTGGGTGGATGTATGTTCGGTTCTGTGAACAGGGATTCTTTAAGAGAATTATTTTCCGTTCCTGCTAAATATGAGATTCGTTTGGTGATAGCTTTGGGTAAACCTAAAGAAGAAGTTGAGATCGATGATGTTACAAATGATGATATAAAATACTGGCGTGATGAAAATGCGATCCATCACGTTCCTAAACGGAAATTGGAAGATTTGATATTTTATGAAAGTAACTCATAGCTTTGTTTTATAAAAACCATAAAAAAGGAAGAAAAATGAAAAGAAAAATAATATCTTTGATTTTCTTTTTGATTATTTTCGGTTCATTCTGTTTTGCACAGATCGTAAATGGTGATACTCTTACGGTTCAAGGGGAAAAAATACTTAAAGTTTGGGGAACGCATTACGAACGCGGATATGCAACCGGTTACTTATTTGGAAATGAGATCAAACTGATATCAGAAGAATATTTTATTGGTTGTGTATATATGAATAATGCTGCACTTTATGAAAGTAGAAGAAATTACTTTTTGGACAATTTCGAGATAGAAGATAAATACATCCAGGAAGCTCAAGGCATCATAGATGGTATGATCGAAGCTGAGATCGATCTTTTTAGCACCATTCTACAACGTGATATAGACTCCATAGACGTTCTTATGAGTAATGCAATAGTAGATATTTTAGCACTCGGTGGATTGAATGATGATCTTGAGTTTGGTTGTTCCAGTCTTTCCAGCTGGGGAGAAAGTACTATACTCGATCCTGAACTGGCAGGAAATCTTGTCGTTACACGTAATATGGATTGGATGCCGCATCCGGCACTTCTCGAAAATCATCTGCTGGTAGTTCATTTCCCCTCGGAAGTCGATGAAGTAAATTGGGCTTGTTTCACTTTCCCTGGTTTGTTTGGTGCCCTTTCAGCTATCAACGAAGACGGATTATGTGCTTTCATGAATATGGGTAATAATAATAATTATACTAATGAAGAAGATCTTCATCCGATTTTTTTAAGTATACGAAATGGGATAGAAATGTATGATTATAACGGTGACTACGAGATCAATGCAGAAGATATAGTAGCTGCAGTTCAGGAAATGTTGCATCTAAGCGGCTCGATTGTACACTGTGCAAATGAATCTTACGGGCTGGTAATCGAATGTAATAATGTTAACGGGACTGAAATACGCGATGATACTGAAAATACTGTTATCCCACTTTATCACCTGACAGCTACAAACCATTTCAGGAAGTTATATCCTCCGGCAAGCTGCTATAGATATGATAATATTGCCGATTCACTGGCAGAAAACAGCAATATGAATGTTCATAGAAGCTGGAATCTTCTGGGTGGAGCAGCAGGAGTTTCAAATAATCTTCATACAATTGAATTTACACCCACTCTGAATTTGATAAAATGGTCTACTGCTGAAATCGGTATACCTGCCTATCTTCAAATTCCTGCCGAATTTGATACAGAAGAATTGTTTTTACTAAATACCAGCACTCATCCTGAATTGCTATCGGAGATATCTCTGGTTTCTACTTTTCCAAATCCTTTTTATTCCATAGCCTCTTTATCATTTTCATTGCCGGAGGCAACAAGTGTAGAATTAAGCATTTATAATATTAGAGGTCAGAAACTTACAACTCTGGTAAACGAAAGGAAGGGAAGAGGAGAATATACTGTTACCTGGAATGGAATGGATGATGCCGGTAATAGTGTAGTATCCGGTGTATATTTTTATAGATTTGAAACAGAATACAAAAGCGAATCAGGCAGATTGATCCTGTTGAAATAATATTAAAAAAATAAAAAAATAGGGAGGATTTATGCATTACAAACTGTTATCAGATGCCGACATGAAGGCAATGGATGCATTGAAAGAATTTTATGGCGGAGCAAAAGAGATTTCTGAAACGATCTGGAAAATGAGAGACTTCGAAACCAGGAAAAAGATCTTAGCAGAAAAAGGTTTTGGAAAAATGATCGAAGAAGCTGAAGAACTTGTGAAGAAATTTGCCAAAGCCGGAGATTATGAAAAGGAAAATAACATCAAATATAATAGTAGTTTTGGTGTTGCAACTGCCCAGGTTTCAGGCTGGCAGGGAGCAAAAGTTACCCATCATGCAATGAATCGAATTGCAGAAAGTGCGAATTCAGATGAACCTTGTTTTGTTGCATCGGAATTTATTTCTGTGGTAGCCTTAACAGATAATTATATCTATAATGGCGATCTGATGGCTACCTTGACGATGGCAGAAAACATAATGAAAGTGTCCAAGTTCTGCAGTACAAACCTGATAAGTATTCCCATGCTTGAGAGTAGATTTCAAAAATTGGAACAAGTCACAAGAAAAAAGTTTGAAAGAGCAGATGCAGGAAACGGGTTATCTAATCTTATCTTAAAAAATCAAGGAACTTTCTTTGGTAATTTTGGTGGTATCGAGGTTGCAAATGACAATCACCTTGTATATCTGGATGGAGTTACCAGAACAGCGCTTGCAAACGGTGCGGATTTCTTCCTTAATCCTAGTTGGAGTACAATTGTGGCGGTATGTTATTACGGACGTGACATTCCCAATCTTCATATAAAAATTTCCATGATGTTGGCTACACAGAATCTGGTTCAGTTCAGAATGCTGCTGAACATTATGAAGGAGTATATCCGCGATGATATGACATCTCCATTATATGAGATCAATATTGGAAATGGTGTAAGTCCGGAGATTTTTATTCAATGTGCCAAAGAACTGGAAGACAGTGGTATTAAAGGCATTAGTCTTGCCGCTCATATTCGTATAAATCCAGACCTTGGAATAGCTGGTTTTGATTGGACGAACAATGCATTCACAGTTCTGGAGAGTGGAACAGATATGACATTCAAATATGAGAGCGATGGAACAGCACGCGAGATGGATACAATGGAAACATATTTTTTACCTGAAGAAGAACGAAATGCAAATGCAGAAAAGATCGGTGATGTAATTTTTTACAAATCTTTACGAGCCACAAAAGACGGTAAAGCATTTATGAAAAAAGGTATTAGAACTCTGTTTGGTGGAAGTTCGTATTAAGAAATTGCATGTCATTAAATTAATTATGAGGTATATATGATAAAAGATTGGAAATCAAAATATTCTGAAATAATGAAAGATTTCGAAGGATATTCGATCGGTAAAATATTCAAGTATTTAAATAATCCGGAAATTATTTCTTTAGCCGGGGGATTGCCTTCTCCTGATATGTTTTTAAAATCGGGTATGAGAAAAGCATCCGAAAAATTACTGGCAGATAATCTGGAGAAAGTATTCCAATATTCTTCTGTTCCGGGTGAAGTGGATTTTATCCGGGCAATTATTGAATTCCTGAAAAGAGATGATATTCACCTCGAAGCTGAAAATGTTGTTATCACTTCTTCAGGACAGCATGGATTGGATCTAACAGGTAGATTATTTCTTAATCCGGGTGATTTAATAATGCTCGACCGCCCGACTTTTGCAGGAGCTATTGTAGCTTTCCAGATGCAGAATCCACAAATCATCGGGATAGATATAGAAGCAGACGGACCCAATGTAGATGAATATAGAAAGAAGTTACAAAAGATGAGCAAAACACCAAAATTCATTTACGTTGTTCCCGATTTTCAAAATCCCACTGGAATTACAACCAGCTTAAAAAAGAGGGAAACTCTTCTGGATCTCAGTTACGAATTCGATATTCCCATAGTAGAAGATAGTCCTTATCGTGATCTGCGTTATAGTGGGACATCAATCCCCTCAATATTTTCATTAGATCAGAAAAGAAAAGGTAAAAACGTAATAGGGTTATATACTTTCTCCAAGATTTTCTGCCCGGGGATTCGTGTAGGTTTCAATATTGGTCCAAAAATTGTAATTGAAAAAATGAGTAATATCAAAGGCGGCAATATTCTTAATACACCTAAATATAACCAGGACCTCTGCAAAGCTTTTCTTACCGAAATGGATTATGATGCTCATATGGAAAAATGCCGTAATTATTACAGCGAAAAACTTAATGTTTTCCTGCAAACTATGGAAAAATATTTTCCACCCGAAATGGGTGTGACATGGACAAAGCCAGAAGGCGGTTTATTTCTGTGGGTTTCTTTGCCAGAAAAGATAGATACGATGAAATTGTTTTATGAAGCCATTAAATTCAAAGTTGCTTTTGTTCCGGGGGATGCTTTTTACGGTGAAAATCCTGCTAAAAACCATATGAGGATCAATTTCTCATTTGCTACAAAAGAACAAATAGCAGAAGCTGTAAAAAGATTATCTGATTGCGTGAAAGCTCAATTATAGGAAAAGTAAATGAATCTAGGAATAAAAGATAAAGTTGCTCTGGTAACTGCTGCCAGTCAGGGATTGGGTAAAGCAGTAGCCTGGCGTCTTTCATTAGAAGGTGCCAGAGTGTTTATCTGCTCAAGATCTTTGGACAATCTTACAAAAGCTGCAGATGAAATCGTTGCCGATACTGGTGGAAATGTAAGAACATTTGCCTGTGACGTAACAGATGAAAATCAGGTTAAAGGGATGGTGAACGATATCGTTGAAGAGTTTGACAGATTGGATATTCTGGTATGCAATGCGGGGGGACCACCCGCAGGAACAGCCGAAGATTTTAAACTGGATGATTATCGGAAAGCTCTGGAACTGAATCTATTAAGTACAATACATCTTTGTAATTTGACTGTTCCGCACATGAAAAAGCACAAATGGGGAAGGATAATCGGAATGACATCGGTTTCCGTAAAACAGCCTATCGATAACCTGATACTTTCCAACACTGCCAGAACAGGCGTAACAGGTTATTTAAAAACACTCTCCAATCAGGTTGCCCCTTTCGGGATAACTGTTAATTCTGTTTGTCCGGGTTACACTAAAACACAGCGTGTAGAAAATCTGGCTAAATCTTTTTCAGAAAGTGGAAAAGGCACAATAGAGGATTTTTATAAGAATCTGGAAAGTGACATTCCCATGAAACGAATTGGCACACCGGAAGAATTTGCCCAGGTTGTTGCCTTCCTAACTTCACAGGGAGCAGGATATATCACAGGTGTTTCACTGCAAGTAGATGGTGGCTATATTAAAGGGTTGTTTTAAAAAAAAACTTTACGAAACCTATCTCAGAGAATTTCATCGAAAGAGATTTCGGAAAGTTAGGTAAAAATTGAGGGAAAAATGACAGAACCGATTTTATTTTATTCAACAAATCTGAAAGCAGATCATGTAACTTTCAGAGAAGCTTTATTAAAAGGAATCGCACCGGATAAAGGACTTTACATGCCTGAGGAAATTCCGACATTTACAAAAGAGGAAATTAGAAATTTCTCTGATATGGAATATCATGAGATTGCCTTTGAAATTGGGAAGAAATTTTTGCGGGGACAAATTCCAGATGAAGACCTTTTGAAAATCGTGAAAGATTCCTATAATTACGAAGTACCTTTGGAACACGTTTACGATAATAAATTTGTAATGCGTCTGGATCAAGGTCCTACAGCATCTTTTAAAGATTTCGCTGCCCGTATGATGGGCAGGTTGATGCAGTACTATCTGAAAAAAGAGGAAAGAAATCTGATAATTCTGGTTGCTACTTCAGGTGATACGGGAAGCGCCATTGCCAATGCATTTTATGGATTAG
This sequence comes from Candidatus Cloacimonadota bacterium, assembly GCA_030621085.1. GTDB lineage: Bacteria > Cloacimonadota > Cloacimonadia > Cloacimonadales > TCS61 > JACNIV01. The sequence goes on from JAUXIJ010000002.1 coordinate 94,044, forward strand.
ATAATATCAAGATAGTTGTTCTTTTCCCGCAAAATGAAGTTACAAACAGACAGCGCAAACAGATGACAACCCTCGGTAAAAATGTTCAGATCGTGTCGCTCGATGCAAAATTCGATGATTGTCAGGCATTAGTAAAACAAGCATTTGCCGATTCTGAATTGGATTACCTTGACCTTTCTTCTGCTAATTCCATAAATATTGGAAGGCTAATTCCGCAGATTGTTTATTATTTTTATTCTTATGCAAAACTGAGAAAAAAAGATGAAGAAGAGGTCGTTTTTTCTGTTCCATCTGGAAATTTTGGTGATATGATGGGTGGCATGTTTGCTTTTAGAATGGGCCTACACGTAAAGAAATTTGTTATTTCTACAAATGAGAACGACGAATTTCCAAAATTTGTGAAAACAGGATTATATGATAAGATAGAACCTTCTCTGAATTGTCTTTCCAGTGCTATGAATGTTGGTCATCCCAGCAATCTTTCACGTTTAGTTGCCTTATATGGTGGTATAATGGATGAAACGGGATATATAAGTAAAGCACCTGATATGAATCTTCTGCAAAAAGAAATTTTCTCCGTAAGTATTAATGATGAAGAAACCAAAATAATGATTGCCGAAGCTTACAAAAAACATAAACTCCTGTTAGAACCGCACGGTTCGGTGGGTTGGGCTGGTTTGCAGAGATTCCTGAAAGATAATCCGGAATTCGATGAAGAAGAACAATTATGCATTTCGCTGGAAACAGCGCATCCAGCAAAATTTCCCGAACAGATCAGAGAGATTTTAAACTTTGATCCAGCTCTCCCACCCAGTTTGGAAGGTATCGAGGAAAAGGAAGAATCCTACAATAAAATTGAAAATGAATATAAAGCATTCAAATCTTATTTAAAAGAGAAATATTAAAAATGAAATACATTATAATTCTGGGTGACGGGATGGCAGACCGTCCAATAGAAAAACTTGGCAACAAAACACCACTTATGGTGGCTGATATTCCGCATATAGATAAACTGTGTAAATGGGGAAAATGCGGATTATTTCAAACTGTACCGAAAGATATGCCACCAGGAAGTGAAGTGGCAAACTTGGCTGTCCTTGGTTATGACGTTCATAAAGTTTACCAGGGAAGAGGCGTACTGGAAGCCGCAAGTATAGGAGTCGAAATTGAACCAACCGACCTGGTAATGCGTTGCAACCTGTTATGCATAGAAGATGAAAAAATTAAAAATCATTCAGCTGGTCACATCAGCACAGAAGAATCACACATTTTAATAGATTTTTTAAATAAGAATCTGGCAGATGATGTAATCCGGTTTTATTCGGGGTTTAGTTTCAGGCATATTCTGGTTGTTAAGAATGGAATTAACGACCTTAAATTCACTCCCCCACACGATGTACCGGGGACACCATTTAAAGATGTATTGATAAAGCCTACGAGTAAGAAGGGTGTAGAAACAGCGAAACTTTTGAATGAATTGATTTTAAAATCTCAGGAATTATTGAAAGACCATCCGGTTAATGCAAAACGAATTTCAGAAGGAAAAGATCCTGCTAATTCCGTCTGGTTCTGGTCTGCAGGTTACAAACCGCAAATGAGAACTCTGAATGAAAAATTCTGTGTTACTGGCGCTGTTATTTCCGCAGTAGATATCATCAAGGGATTGGGTATTTTTGCCGGAATGGATGTAATTGAAGTAGTAGGTGCAACCGGACTTACAGATACAAATTATGAAGGCAAAGCAAAAGCAGCAATTGAAGCTGTGAAAACTCACGATCTGGTTTATTTGCACGTAGAAGCCACCGATGAAGCCGGTCATGCCGGTGATGTGGACCTGAAAATTAAAGCTCTGGAATATCTTGATGAACGAGTTGTAAAATACATTATTGAAGAAACATCCAAAATTAAAGAGCAGATCACAATAGCTGTTCTTCCTGATCATTCTACACCATGCGAAGTTCGTACTCACACTCACGATCCTGTACCGTTTATTATTTATAATCCCAATTTGCAACCCGATGAAGTAATTGAATATAATGAAGAAAGTGTGAAAAAGGGTTTTTATGGACTGATAAAAGACGATGAGTTTATAAAGATGTTGCTTTCGTAACTCGACCAGCCTGGTCGAGACATTTGTTGTTAAATATCATTAGTAAATTGCCTCACCCTGCTGTCCCTCTCCTGCTCCTGTGTCACCAGCGAGGGAACATAAGAAAATATAAAAGAATTTGTTTTTGTCATTCCCGTGAACTGTGTCCGGCTTTTGACGGAAGCGGGAATCTAAAATAATATTTTCTATAAATTAATAAAATACTTTACAAAAGTTTAGTAATATAAAAAGAATTCTAACATCAATAAACTTGATTTTGGGGAAGGAATGAAAAAGATTTGTTTTATTGCTCTTGTTATTGTTATTTTCACAATATCACTCTCCGCACTCGGCAAACTCCGTGTTGAATCTATCAAAGAATTGCCAGCTACACATAAAAGCTTAGAAGTTTATGATGCAGACGGAAAATTCGCACCGGTGCTGATTGTGAAAACAGAACTTAAGGGTCTTGGCTTTCAGAATGTGAGCCGACCAACCAAACATGCTGCAAAATACATTGCAGGTGATCATCATTATAAATTCTACATGAATGATAACCAGCGGGTTGTTAAGATTACTCATGCCGATTACGAAGCTTTGGAAGTGCGGTTATTGGCAGATTTTGGTATTAATGTGAAAGCACAAAGAGTATATGAATTGGCATTGACCAATGTGCCGGAGAAAGTTTATATTCCTGCTAATGTTACTGTTGATCCCCCAAATGCAATAGTTACAATTGATGATGAATATTTCAATCACAACAAAGCAAATAAATTATTTATTGGTAACCATAATATCCAAATCGTTCTAGATGGTTATCAAACAGTATCTGAAGAAATTACTATTTCAGAAGAACAGACTTTATTCTCATACAATTTAAAGGAATTGGAAAACGTACCAATTGAAATCGATAGTGAACCCGACGGTGCATCTGTGTATATCGACAACTTGAAAATTGGAGAAACACAATTATCAAAATATTTGTTGCAAGGTTCTTATCTCATCCGAATCGAGAAAAAAGATTATGAAACTATACTTGATACCATTGACATTCAACCGCCTAAATTCTCCCAAACATATAATCTGATAACAAATATTGGTTCCATCATTGTGAATTCTGAGCCGGAAAATGGGTTAGAAATTTTCATCAATGGTGAAAACACTTTAAATAAAACACCATACAATTTTACCAGAAAAGAGCCTGGAGAATATAGAATATCTGCAAAATCAGGTTTATTTGAAACAGATGAACAAATTATCGAACTGAAAAAAGGAAAACAAAAAATTGTATCTTTAATTCCAAAACCAATTTATGCAACTCTTTCAATTAATACACACAAAAATGCATTGATAAAGATCAACGATATAAAACAAAACCAGTTGCATAACATACACCTTGAACCTTCCGTGTATCAAATCTCAGCTTCATTGCCAAAAGCTGAAACATTAGAAAAAACACTATTCTTGAAGCGCAACCAGATTGAAACACTCGATCTCTATCCTCAAGTTTCTACCGGTTCTATTCAAATTGCAGTTACCCCTTTCGATGCGGAAGTAGAACTGACTGGAGATGCCGACGAACATTTTACTTCCAAAGGAATGAAAAAGTTTGAAAATATTCCAGTCGGTGAATATCAAATATCTGTTACTCACATTAATTTTATGCCGAAACAAAAAAAGGTTATCTTGAATGAAAATGCAATACTGAAAGAAGAATTCAAATTAATTTCTTACGATGAAACAATGTTGAAAAAAGCTCATCAATTCAAAAAACACAAATGGATTAGTCTGGGATCAGCTGGCGCACTCTTAACTTTAGGATTAATCAGCAATTTTGTTGCTGATGGTTATTATAGCGATTATGAGTCTGCTAATACCACAGCAGATGCATTATCAAATCGTGATAATTATGAAAAATGGGATACTTATCGAAATTACTCTTATTATATTTCTGTGAGTCCTATTGCCTACTCAATTTATAGTTGGATAATGCAATCACATTATAACAAATTAGCTAAAAAAAGGAAATAAAGTGAGGTTATAATAATGACAAAATTTTATATACTTTTTATTCTTTTACTTCTTCTTTCATCATGTAGTGATCGAAATCCTCAGAATCCGTTTGATCCAAATTCCAATTACCAAACAACTGCAATGCAGGGAGAACTTACCATTACACAATTAACCGATAGTCAAATAAAACTTGAATGGCAGTTGAACACAACTATTATTGATAACTACATTTTAAAACGTAAAGTAAATTTAGGTGCTTGTGAGTTGCTAACTACAATAAATAAAGATACAAACCTTTATACTGATAACGAATTGCTGACAACAAACACATATTTCTACCAATTAATAGGTGCAAATGGTGAAGTGCAAACAGAACCACTTGAAAATTCAATCAATCCATTATTTACTGAGATCACAGATTTCGACATCCAACAAGATAACATCTTTACTTCCAAACTAACTTGGCAACATGAATGTGATTACGAAGAAGGTTATATTATAGAAAGACGAGAAGTTACTGAAAGATACCCTCACCCTAACCTTTTCCCAAAGGGCGAGGGAACAATCAATAATACGATTGACAAGCTCCCCTTCAAAAGGGGAGATGTTCGGCAATTGCCGGACAGAGGGGTTAAAACTAGCAAAAATGACAATGCAATAACAAATATTGATAAAGAAATACCGCAATCCCGCGACTTCATTCAAATAGCAGATTTACCTGCTAACTCAATTGAATTCTTCGATGAAGAAATAATTCCAAACATATTATATGAATACAAGATTCACTCCTATACTACATTAAATACATCTGATGAATCAATTTTTGCTTACGATAATGCAATTCCATCTCCATTAAATTTATCTTATGAAAAACTAACAATTTCTTCAATTAAGCTAACATGGCAAGATAGTTGTAATGGTGAAGAAGGATTTAAAATAGATAAGAAAGTTGGAGTTAATGACTGGCAAATAGAATATGTTGTTCTATGTGAAAATGTTGAAGAATGGGTTGATGCAAATGCAGAAATTAATGAAAATCTTCAATATCGAGTTTACGCAGTTAATAGTAATTACATATCAGATTATTCAAATACAGGTATAATTGACAATACCATTCCCTCACCATCAAATCTAATAATTTCACAATTGAATGTTCACACTTTCTCACTTAATTGGGATGACAATAGTATTGGTGAAGAAGGTTTTACAATTGAACGTAAAATTGATAACAGTAATTACTCATTGATATTTACTTCTTCTGAAAATGTTACTTCTTATGTTGATGACATTAATTCAAGAGATAATTTTGAAGAATTATATTACAGAATTAGGGCTTTCTATGGCAATCTGACTTCAAATGTACTTGAAAACAGTTTGTTAATTAATTTTGAAGCACCCTCTGATTTTACAGCTACTATTCTAAATATTAATTCTGCTCAACTTGATTGGATAGACAACAGTAACGGAGAGGATGGATTTATAATAGATCGTAGAATTGATACAAATGAATGGGAAAATAATTATTGTACATTACAAGAGAACGCAACAACTTGGACAGATAATAATACTGCAATTGATGCTGTATTGGCTTATAGGATACATGCTTATTCAGGAATAAATTGCAGTGATTCAACATTCACCGTGGTTAATAATCCTTTCAATGCTCCTTCCAATTTGAATTATAATATTTTATCAATGAACGTTATTGAATTGTTTTGGGATGATAATAGCAATGGCGAGCAAGGTTTTAAAATTGACAGAAAAATAATGGATAATGCTTGGGAAATTGAATACGGTATTGTTGATAGTAATATGTGTGAATGGACAGATGAGATCGTAGAACCTTGGCAAAAAAACGAGTATAGAATTTATGCCTATCATGAAGAAGATATTTCAGACAAGGTTAATATACAACCATTTATAACTTTTTCTGAATACTTGAACACTTCTTGGGGGAGTAAAGCAAACGATATATTACAAACTGTAAATGGTGGATTTATAATAGCAGGTTATCAGGAAGGATACAGTACTGGAAGCTATTATGGTAAATTAATAAAATATGATATTTTTGGTAATATTATGTGGGAGCAGACTTATCCTGATGATCATTGTAGATTATCTTCTGTTCAACAAACTAATGATGGAGGTTACATATGTTTAGGTCGTATTGCTCCAACTGGTCAATATAATTTTTGGTTAGTAAAAACTGACATGAATGGTGATATTGAATGGGAACAAACATTCGGAAGTGATCAACATGATTATGGATATTCTTTGGAGCAAACAAATGATGGTGGTTTTGTATTAGCTGGATACACTTTTGAAACAGAAAATTCAGGGGGGTTATTAATAAAAACAGATTCTAACGGAAACATGATTTGGAACAGTTATTTTAATGATGCTAACTGGATTTACTCAGTTCAACAAACTAATGATGAAGGTTTTATTTTAACTGGAATGACAAATCATATGGGTTCAGGTAACGATGATTTCGTTTTGATAAAAACTGACTCAAATGGATTAGAAGAATGGAGTTATCCATACGGAGGTTCAGATTTTGAAATAGCGAGATGTGTTTCACAAACTTCTGAGGGTGGATTTATTATTGTAGGTCAAACAAACTCTTTTGGAAGTGGTATGTGTGATGGTTGGATAGTCAAAACTGATGCATACGGTATAGAAGAATGGAATCAAACTTATGGTAGTTCCTTAAATGATGCTTTTAATGCAATTGAATTAACAGATGACAATGGTTTCATAATAACCGGTTATAAAAATGTCACTGGAAGTATATATGAAGAAGGTTGGTTAGTGAAAATAAATGTTAATGGAGATATAGATTGGGAACAAACATATCAATTTACTGATCATACAATTGGTTATTCAGTAAATCAAACAATTGATCAGGGTTTTGTAATTGCTGGAACAACAAATTCAGGTGCTTATGATGATATTTTAATATTTAAAACTGATAATGTAGGAAATATTAATGAACAAACAAGTTCAAGAAACACAAATAGAAAGCAAATCAGTAGGGATAAAAAGAGAATACTGAAAGTCGTAGATCATGAGAAGAAATAGTAGGTTAATCATCAGAATAAAGGAGAAATAAAATGAGTATTAAATCAACTGGATTAATAGAACTTACATGTAATAAATGTAATAAAACACATATTCTTAATGCAAGTGATCTTGATTGGCAATGCGAGGAAAAATCTAATGAGAAAAAGGGTATGGAAATTGGTTGTGAATCTTTCTTCTTAAAAAGATGTGAATGTGGAAATAAGATAATTATTAGATTTAAAGCAGTTGAGCGTCCAAAAAGTGAATTTGATCCTTTGGATTATTCTTACTCTAAAGATGGCGGTAAAATTGTTCTTAAAGAATTCAAGTTATATTCTTTGTGAAGACTACTGTTAATTATTGAATAATTTATAAATTTGGAGGAGTTTATGCTTGATACTTTATATGTAGCAAATGCTTTACCTGATACACTTAAATTAGCAATACATTCGGGTAATAATAGTAATTTGGTTTTTCAGTTATTTACACTATTCGTTGCTCTATCAGCTATTATCATTGGTCCTTTTGTTCAATTGCGAATAGCAACTATGAATAAAAAATCTGAAAAGGAAAAAATGGACAACGACCTTTATAAAGAAATTGATCTTGTCTGGTTGGATAAATTTGAGATTCTAATTTCGCAATATTTGTCATTATTGGAAAATCTTTTAAAGGAAATTAGAGAAATCAAGCTTCCTGTTAATTCAAATCAAATCACAAACGCATACTTCTTCAATAGAACTAAGATTCTTTTGCACATGAGCAGAAGGTCTCAAAATCAAATTGATTTAGTAAACGAAATCGAAAATGACCTCAAGAAATTACTCGAAATAGATGATACTGAAGGCCAGATAAGATACATAACAAAACATATTGATGTCATTATTGAAATTTCTCATTATATAATAAATGATGTTTTGGGAATTAAAGGTAAATGATGGTTTGTATCTTTTCATATGCGTGACCCTGTGGAATAAAAAGAGATTCCACAGGTTAAAAAGGCGCAGGCTATTTGTGGATGATGAATAAATGCAAACCAGAAAGAAAGGTGACAATGGCATTGTCGCATTCAAAAAAATAGGGCTGGGAATGGAAGAAGTTGTGATGTGGAGTAAGGTCCCGATAAATCGGGATTGCCTTATGAGCCGGAACGGTTTATTGTTTTGCATCAAAAAAATTGATGCAGTCCCAAAAAGGAAATTCTATATGAAAAAATTATTATTTATTTTATTAATCATTCCAGTTTTCTTATCCGCTCAAAACACGGATAACATAAAACAACAGATTGCAACAATCCAATCTCAACCGGATATTTATTACTTTGGTGTGGCAGAAGGTAAGCAGCGTAAAGAAACCGATCAGAAAGCGTTGCAGGAACTGATGAGCAAAATCTACATTGTAGTTTCAGCCGAACTTACATCCTCAACATCAGAATCCGGAAGCGGTGAAGTAAATGATAATCTTGAGAAAGTGCTGAATACTTACACCTATGGTCGCCTGCCGGATGTACAGCAGCTTTCCTATAAAACGGGTCCGATCTTTCATGTATTACGTTTCATCAAGAAAGAGGATTACAAGAAGATATTTGAAAATAAGAAAATTGAAGTCTGCGGATTTTTACGGGAAGCAAAAGAAAACCTTGAGATGAACCAACTTGGCAAAACTTTCCGTAATTACTATCGTGCTGCTGTTGCAATTGAAGCTTTGCAGGAGGCAAGCATAATGTTCGAGAACAAAGTTTATACACCGGAAATTATTTTCGATGAAATCCGCTGTATTGCAGGTGATATAAAAGTTGAGCTTGTTTCCAACATCTATGAATATGAAACCAGGTATATTGTTTTGGATTTTTCTTTCAACAACAAACCTATCAATGATCTAAATATCGAATATTATGATCTGCATGATTTCATTTCCCAAAAAACAAATTCCAATTTGGTTCAATTAGAGCTTTACGGCAAAGAGTATAAAGATATGGAAAAATTATCCCTCAAGATCGATCTTAAAGAGGATATGTATAACAGTTACAATGAGCAGACCAAAATACTCAGCAGATTATTTGATTGTGAGGAATTGGAAGAATATAGGGAAATTCCGCTCAAAAAGAAAAAAGTAATAAAGATTAAACCGAAAAAGCGAATTATTCCAGAATTAAATATTGAATTTGTGAATAATGCGAACTGCCAAGTTTTGGATAAATTTGCAGATAATCTTTTTATCCTCTTTTCCATGCTGGATAATGAATGTTTGGATAATGAATCTATCTTTACGGATGATAAGATAATTAACCGCATCGAGCAGGTTATCGATTGCAATCATACAAAACTGCTTAAATATCCTCAAGAAGTGAGTATTAACAAAACTGTATTTGGATGGGAAGCACGGCAGTTTGGTGTGTCGGTGAGTTGTGTTGGCTTTCCTACCCGTAATGAAACAGTCGTCATAGATTTTGATGAATCAGGTAATATCTATAATTTTGGTTACACGATAAATCCTGCTTTGCATGAACTGTTCGAAGCGCAGGGAACTGCAGCCGGAGATTGGGATTACCGTCAGATCGCTATCAAATTCTTAGAGAATTACAAAACTTCATACACAACCAAAAACATTGATGATGTGGAAACTCTTTATTCTGATGATGCAATAATCATAACCGGAAAAGTAGTGAAACGAACCAAACTCGATAAAGAAATATCAACTGATTTTTCGGATGAAGAGATCATATATTTCAAGAAAACAAAAAAGGAACATATTGCAAGTCAGAGGGAAGTATTCAAGAAGAACCGTTTTGTCTGGCTGCAATTTGATACCTTCAATATAAGCGTGGCGCCGGTAGATAGTGTTTATGGTGTTTCCATGCAGCAGAACTATTATTCATCAACTTACAAAGATGAAGGTTATCTTTTCCTTTTGATAGATTTCAGGGGAGATCAGCCGCTCATCCATGTGCGTAACTGGCAGCCGGGTGAGTGGGATCTGGCAAAACAGATGAAACTGGAGAACTTCAGGTTTTACTAAATCGTAACTCAAACATCCTGTTTGAAGAAGTTCGTTCAATCGTCTCGATTGAATGAAATGTTTAAGAATGACCGTCTCGGTCATAATAAAATAA